>JBKGZM010000004.1:0-67481 GCA_046545575.1 Dehalococcoidia bacterium | reverse complement strand
GAGGACAGCTATGGCCCAGCGTGGGATACTGATGATAACTCCAATGACTTCTTCATCCAGGATTCCCCAAACCCCCAGAACTCGGATTCTGAACCAATGGCTCCCGTCCCCGACCTCCCCGCCATCATTCTCTTCTCTCTCGGCTTACTTGCGCTCGGGGGATATATTTGGTTCGGGAAACGGCGAGAATTAGCCACATGCGATTCGTAAGAATACCCTTACCCCCTCTTAGGATAAGAGGGGGCAGGGGGAGTTATCCGCCATAGGCGGATGAGAAATATTTCATAACCCCCTTTATCCCCCTTAGCTTAAGGGGGATTAAACGATAAAAGAGCCGAATAAGGAAACGATGGCCAAGTTGAGACCGCGCACATTTATCGGTCCGCTAGTGGTGCTTGCCTTCTTGGCCTTTCTCTATTTCCCCACCTTCCAGTGGCTTGTCAACTCATGGCTTCACTCCAGCTACTACTCACATGGATTTCTCATTCTTCCCATAGCCGTCTTCATCGCGTGGACCCGGAGGAAAGAGCTGAGACGATCTACGCCTTCGCGCATCGGCATATGGGCTCTTGTAGCGGGTTTGGCGCTCTACGTGGGAGGGATGCTTTATGGCTCCAGGTTCCTTTGTGCGCTATCCTTCCTGGTAGTCCTTTCGGGACTTGTGCTCTATTTCCGCGGCAGAAGAGCGTTCCGGGCTCTTGCCTTTCCCCTCTGTTTCCTTGTCTTCATGATCCCCTTACCTTTCCTGGACACGATTGGATTCTGGCTGCAGTCCTTCTCTGCTCAGTCCTCCGCATGGGTCATATCACAATTTGACATCCCTGTAACGAGGACAGGCACTGAAATCCATCTCGGAAACACATCATTCGTTGTCGGTCTGCCGTGCAGTGGTTTGAACAGCCTGATCGCCCTTCTGGCTTTGGCGGCTCTCTTTGCATATGTCCTCAAGGGATTATTTGTGAAAAAACTCATGCTTTTTATCTTTTCTGTCCCGGTTGCGATGTTTGCCAACCTGCTGCGACTTGTGGGATTGCTCCTTATAGGTAATCACTGGGGAGCTGAAGCTGCCACTGGTTTTATGCATACTGCTTTCAGTCCGCTCTTTTTCATCGTCTCACTCGTATGTTTGGCAATCCTGGCAAAGGTGCTCGGATTGAGATTCTGGAAGCCAGCGTGAATGGACTGGCACAAAGGGGCTTCCATTTAGGAGTCTCTGGGATTTATAATAATCAAGTGCTCTTATTTGCTCATACCGGGATAACTTTGGGGTTGGCATTAGGACTGGATAATCTGCGTGCCAGGGGAAGAACGTCTCTGGAAGAAAGCCGAAGTCGGTTTGCTGGGCCTCGAGTTGGAGCTATTGCTAGAGTAATTGATTATCGGATTGCTTTGATAGGGTCCATGCTACCGGACATAATCGATAAGCCCCTCGGAATATATATCTTCACCGAAACATTCAGTAATGGCCGCATTTATGCTCACACGCTGCTTTTCTTCCTAGTCCTCCTCCTTATTGGGTTGTTCCGCTACATTCGCTCCGGGGGGATAGGCTTCCTGGTTCTGGCCATGTGTTCCGGCTTTCACCTTGTCCTGGACCAGATGTGGCTTGATCCGCGGACATTGTTATGGCCTTTGTTTGGCCTAAGTTTTCCCAGGGGAGATATGGAGAACTGGCTTGGGCACATACTTCATGCAATGGTAGCGGAGCCTCTGGTATATGTTCCGGAGTTGGCGGGATTTTTAATCCTCGCTGCGTTTGGCGTTGCATTGCTCCGTAGCAGGAGCGTGTTTGTATTTCTCAGGAGAGGAATTACTAGATGGCAGACTTTGACGTCCTGATAGTTGGCGCTGGGCCTGTAGGAAGCCGCGTGGCTTGCACTTTGGCCGAGTCCGGTTACAAAGTGGGAGTGGTGGAGAAAGGTAAGAGGGTCGGTGAGCAGGTCTGCTGCACTGGAATTATCAGCAGGGAGTGTGCGGAGCTTTTTGATATAGATGCAAACTGTATCCTGTGGGAAGCACCGTCGGCGAAGGTTTTTGCTCCGTCAGGAGCCTCTCTAAGAATCAGCAAGGACGATGTCCAGGCGTATATTGTCGACCGTGCTGCGTTCGATTTCAGCTTTGCTGAGAGGGCCCTGAGCAAAGGGGCGGAGTATGTGCTGAACAGCCGTGTTCGTGACATTTCGCTTTCGGGCGATGGGGTAATGCTTCATATCGAAGGGGAAAATGGCGAAAGAACTCTTGAGGGTAGAGCGGCGGTTATCGCCAACGGCTTTGGCTCCACATTGCCCGGCAAGTTGGAGCTGGGAAGTATACAGGAGTTCATGGTCGGGGCTCAAACTGAGGTGCAGACAGCAGGCGTAGACGAGGTTGAGGTTTACTTCAGCCACAGTATAGCACCTGGCTTCTTTGCCTGGCTGGCTCCTGTTGCCCCAAACAGAGCGCGAGTGGGACTTTTTGCCCATCGAAAATCTGGACCCCACATGAAGGCGTTTCTGGCGGAGCTTGCTTCGCAGGGTAGGATACAGGATAGTGGGGGGACGGTGGCATATGGTGGAATTCCGCTCAAGCCGCTTGCCAGAACCTATGCAGATAGAGTGCTGGTGGTGGGGGATGCAGCGGGGCAGGTCAAGCCCACAACCGGTGGTGGGGTGTATTTTGGCCTTCTTTGTGCTGATATCGCGTCGGAGGTTCTGGGAGAGGCACTCGCTGCGGGAGATTTATCTGCCAGCAGGCTCTCCAGATACGAGAAGTTGTGGAAGGAGAAGCTGGGTCGAGAGCTTAAAATCGAGTATGTACTTCGAAAGCTGTACAACAAACTTTCAGATAAACAAATCGAAAGTATATTCAGTGTCGCTAAGAAGAAGCGCATTCACAGGAGCTTGCTCGATTCGCCGTACTTATCGTTTGACTGGCACGGCGAGCTTTTGCTCGAAGGATTGAGAAGAGCAGGCTTCTGGCACGATGTGATCAAAACATATATTCCCGCCGGCGTTTGGGCTTATTTGCGAAGTTTTAATTCCCCTAAATCCCCCCTTACTAAAGGGGGACTAATGAAGGAATGATCCACTATGAGTGAAGTACACTGCGTTCAAATTGCGGATGAGATGGGAATTGTCGCCCAGCAGGTAAGGGCTGTTGAGGATTTGCTCGGTGAAGGGGCAAGCGTCCCGTTCGTGGCGCGGTATCGTAAGGAGCGTACCGGCTCGCTTGATGAGGTGATAATTACCGAGATCCGCGACCGGCTGGAGCAGCTCAGGGCATTGGATAGCCGTCGTGAGAGCATCCTGAAATCGCTTGATGAACAAGGTCAGCTGACTGATGAGCTGCGGAGTGCTGTTGAGTCGGCGGGGACAATGGCCGAGCTGGAGGATATCTACCTCCCTTACCGTCCCAAACGCCGCACACGTGCTACGATAGCGAGGGAAAAGGGACTTGAACCGCTGGCTCAAACGCTCTTTGCCCAGGATAGTGCCACTGACCTGCAGGAGGCTGCCAGCGAATTCATCAACGAGGAGAACGGTGTTGCATCTGTCGATGATGCCCTTGCCGGTGCGCGTGACATCATTGCTGAATGGGTAAATGAAGACGCAAAAACGAGACAAACCATGCGCCAGCTCTTCGGTCGGGAAGGCGTGCTGTATTCAAAAGTGGTGAAGGGAAAGGATGAGGAAGGAGCCAAGTACCGCGATTATTTCGACTGGCAAGAGTCTGTTGCTAAAGTGCCCGGTCATCGGGTGCTGGCCATGTTCCGCGGTGAAAAGGAGGGATATCTCAAGCTCTCCATACGGCCTTCCGAAGAAAAGGCTCTGGCGTTACTGCAAAGGCGCTTTGTAAAGGACAATAATGCCTCCTCAATGCAGGTTTCCGTTGCAGTTGAGGATAGCTATGCCCGGCTTCTGGTCCCTTCCATGGAGACTGATACGCGTCAGACAATCAAGGAACGCGCTGATGCGGAGGCGCTCCGTGTCTTTGCCAACAACTTGCGGGAGACTCTCATGGCCTCTCCCATGGGGCAAAAAGCAACGCTCGCAATCGACCCCGGATATCGTACGGGATGTAAGGTTGTTTGCCTGGACCGTCAGGGCGTGCTCTTGCATAATACCACTATCTATCTGGAGCAATCGGATAGCAAGACGGAGCAAGCGAAAGAAACCATCCTCGACCTTGTTAAGCGTTTCGATATAGAGGCTATTGCAATTGGCAATGGAACCGCCAGCCGTGAGACCGAAACCTTCGTACGAGGACTCGGCTTGCCGGAGAAAGTGGCGGTGGTAATGGTAAATGAGAGTGGGGCATCGGTCTACTCTGCATCAGAAGCAGCCCGTGAGGAGTTTCCCGATTATGACTTGACAGTGAGGGGAGCTGTGTCGATCGGGCGACGGTTGATGGACCCTCTTGCTGAACTTGTGAAGATTGCCCCCAAGTCCATTGGTGTCGGTCAGTACCAGCATGATGTGGACCAGGGCAAGCTTAAGACCACTCTCGATGATGTAGTGATGAGATGTGTCAACGAGGTAGGCGTTGAGGTAAACACAGCCAGCAAGCAGCTCCTTGCCTATGTCTCCGGACTCGGTCCTGCTCTGGCCAAAAATATTGTTACCCATCGTAACCAGAATGGTCCCTTTCGCAGCAGGGATGAAATCAAAAAGGTCCCGCGCTTGGGGGCAAGGGCATTCGAACAGGCAGCAGGATTTCTTCGGATACATAACGCCGATAATCCGCTTGATGCCAGCGCTGTACATCCGGAGAGCTACTATATTGTAGAGCGTATGACAAAGGATCTGAATTGCACCGTGACGGAGCTTATGAGCTCTGAGGGTCTGCGCCGGCAAGTTAATCCGGAGCTTTACGCTGGTGATGATGTCGGGTTGCCGACGCTGAATGACATCATGGTGGAGCTCGGCAAGCCCGGACGCGATCCTCGTGAGCGGTTTGAGCCCTTCTCCTTTGCTGCTGGCATTACCTTGATCGACCATCTTGCGCCGAACATGAGGCTCCCCGGAATCGTGACGAATGTAACGAATTTCGGGGCCTTTGTGGATATTGGTGTCCACCAGGATGGACTGGTCCATATCAGTGAACTGTCCGACGGTTTTGTGAAAAACCCCGCAGATATAGTTAGAGTCAATCAAAAGGTCACCGTGACCGTGCTGGCAGTTGATAGAGAACGCAACCGTATTTCCCTTTCCATGAAGGATAATTCCTCCTTTTCCTGATTGTGTCTTTTTGTATCTGCTCTGCTACGTATCTCCGCTTTTTCTCTCAGCCTGTATCCTCATCTTGGTTCTATGGCTTGGATACTGGGTTTAGGACCCCGCTATATGATGCCTTTGCATCGCTAGAGGCCTACGCATAAATGCGTAGGCAATGGTGCGTATGGAGTGGCTTAAGTATTTGCGCTTAGGCAAACCTGGATTAGGCTACTAAGACGATGTATGGAAAGGCCATATACGAGTAGTATAAGTTATGGACGGGTACAAGAAAAGGAGGAAGAATGACGGATAAAACAGTGACCAAAGTGAGGAATCAGGTAGCTACACCTTGTGTTTATGATTGCCGATTGTGCGAATACACAGGGTATGCCAAGATTTGTGAGTTCCTGGAGACCGGGAAATGTGCATATCAGGAGGCCTTGAAAGTATCCAGGCGGGCTGCAGAGGATGTTGTCGCGAGACGAACACAGCCGACGCGCGTGTCACGTGTATCCGATGAGGTAGAGAAGATAGTGAGACAGGCCACGAGTGTGGAAGAGCTTTGGGAAATGGAGAGGGTTATAGGCGAGGCGAAGGAAAGGATGCAAGCCCCGACTCGATAGAACCAGGCCAGATACCAGATATTTGTAGAGCTCTTTCAACTTTGATGATAGCGTTTGGGAGTCGACCCGCCTTCGGCTTTAGCCGAAGGCGGGTCGCTTTGTACTTGGCCGAAGCATGGATATCAATCCATGCCGGGTGAGGATTGATAAGTTCGCTATTCACGACGAATGTTAGGGACTTCGACAATTACCTTTGTTCCCTTGCCCACTGCTGACTGAATAGTTAACTCGCCCCCTAACAGGCGGGCTCTTTCCGCCATTCCGGCGAGGCCCAGCTTCCCACTGCGGGGCAATTCCGCTGTGTCACCACTGAACTCAAAGCCTTTGCCGTTGTCTGAAATGGATATCCGTGTTGTATTCTCTCCAAACTCCACTTCAATATTGGCTTTTGAGGCCTGAGAATGTCTCTCGATATTCCTGAGTGCCTCCTGTACTATTCGGAAGAGCGGTAACTCCTCCTCGCTTGGCAGGCGTTGCTCATCCGGGGGTAGATTCAAATCGATTTCCACCCCGCTGCGTCCTTGTACGTCACTGGTCAGCCAGCGTAATGCGGGCAAAAGGCCAAGGTCGTCCAGAATAGGCGGCCTTAAGTCCTGGCTGAAACGCCGCACACTTTGAAGTATTTCCCTGGATTGCTCACCTATTCCCTGCAGGAAATTCTTATCATCTTCACTTAGCCCAGTGTTGTCTCGCAGGAAATTATCAATCTGCCTGTTAAGTGCATAAAGAGCCTGTACTGTATCATCATGGAGCTCCCGTGCAATGCGTTCGCGTTCCTCTTCCTGAACCCGAGTAATCTGCTGCAGATAGTATCTCAGGTTATCTCGTATTCTTCTCTCCTCAGTAACATCTCTGGCGATATTATGGAAGGCTACTGCTTGTCCCATTTCCTTAACAGGCCTGACAGCGGCCTCGATAGTGGCATGTGCGCCGTCCTTTTTTACTATTTCTAACTCATAGCGCTCGCTTGCCGTATCACCTCTCAGGAGCACTTTTTGTTGTCCGCCTATAGCGGTCTCGAAACTCTCGGCAGTCATAAATTCTTTCAGGCTCATCTTCACCAGTTCGTCGGAAGTGTACCCGGTCAGGTCCGAGGCCGCTTTATTGACCTCGATAATATTGCCTTCCATGTCACTGATAATGATCGCGTCGCTAGCGTTGTTGAAAAGGTCTCGGTACCGGCTTTCTGAATCCTTGAGTGCCTCATCTGCTCTTACGCGTTCGGTGACATCTTGCAGAGTCTCGATGGCCCCCAAAAGCCTACCCTCATGGTCGATGAGTGGTGCAGCAGTAAAGAAAATCCATTTCCCGTTCGGCCCTACGGCGGGGAAGAAATCCTCTACTTCGTAAGCCCCTTCTAAAAGGCTTGATTCCGTGTATTTATGTCCATAATACCTGCTGATCTCCTCCTCGGATGCTTTGTCGACGATTAAGTCAGCCATAGATGGCCTTTCCTCGGGGTAGAAGGGCTGCCACTGGCGTTTGGTGCCTATCACCTCTGTCGCGGAGATCCCGGTAAGGCTCTTACAGGCCTTGTTCCAGTGAGTTGTGATGTGCTCATTATTGATTACAAAAGTCGGAACCGAACTGCCATTGACTATTTGTGAGAGCTTTCTTTCGCTTTCCCTTAGTAATTCCTCTGATTGGCGTTCCTCCGTCACATCTCTTGCTATATTCTGGAAACCAACTGTTTTCCCATCCTCCATAACAAGGGCTGTCGTCACCTCCACGATCGCCTCTGAACCATCCCTTTTCATCAACCGTTGTTCATAGGGTTGATCGACGGGCTGTTTTTCCATTAGCCTGCGACGGACATCTCCTGCGGCACTGAGGCTTTCCTCGGTGATAAACTCCCTTATATTCATTTTGGTTAGCTCTTGTAAACTATACCCACTTAGCCTCGCGGCTGCACCGTTGGCAGATGTAATATTGCCATTAAGGTCATTAACCAGGATAGCATCGTTTGCGTTCTCGAATAACTGTCGACATCTCCTCTCCGATACGGTCAGCTTCCGTGCAGTCATGCGCTCTTTTTCATAGAGGCTGGCGTTTGCCATGGAAGTGGCTATTTGGGAACCAACACTACTCAGCAGGTCTATATCTTCCTGTGTAAACTCTCTTGGTCGGCGCATAGCTACGCATATAACACCTTGTACATGATCTTTCAGGAGCAATGGTACCACAAGCTGGGTTTTGATCAGCATTTTCTTGACTTCAGGATGAGCCATTATAGGATCATTCGATATATCCTTTGCTACCGTAGATTGACCTGTTTGGGCCACCTTGCCGTAGACGCCTTCTCCTATCTTTATCCTCTCTAAAGCCTGGGCGAATTCGTCTGAAACTCCCTCATACGCAACAAGAGTCTTTTCTACCGTAGCTTGAGGTGTGTAGAACATTTAGCACAAATGATTAGTAGTTACGAATGGTGTGCGCTCAGGCGAATCTGAAAACAGGTTTTGTGACTCGATACCGGACCTTGTAGGAGACGAGGCCGAGATAGTTGATGTGCAGATGCAGGAACAACTGCGTACCATATGTCTTGGTAAACTTGATAGCTGGGGAGCGACAGGGCAAGGTGGTAGCATCCTTTGGGCAGAACCATGTACGCCCTCCGCGCGAGGGCATGGATTTAATTCCTACCAGCGTAAAAATGTAAGATAGATGGACTGAAAAGAAACGCTACTGAACCCCTCACTACGTTCAGGGCTCGAGACACAAGTCAACGCATGACTCAACTTTGTAGGACATCCTCACTTTCGTGCGATAGGTTGCGATCTTCCCGTCCTTAAGCTGCATATCCATCTCGGTTACCTCAACAATGCGGGTGTCCCTCAAAGTCCCTGCAGCTTCCTCGATCGCTGCGCTGGCTGCCTTTTCCCATGACTCCGTACTGGTTCCCACTAGCTCGATGAACTTGTAAACGCTTCCCATCTTTTCCTTTCTTCGGACAACTACATTGGTCTACTGTCTGGTGTCAATATAGTAACACTGTTGAGGCTCGTAGTCAATTGCCTACACCAGGTTTATGCAAATCGAATGCTCGACAAGTTGGTGATATGTCCCATATAATTGAGGTAGGTTATCGGTTGGTAACAGGATTTGGACTTGCAGGGTTTTATAGTGAAGGAACTCAGGCACAAACCATTTTCCAGATTCGTGCGCTCTCTGCGATGGGTCATCGTCGCGGGGATTTTCGTTGTTATAATCCTCTATCAGTATTTGAAGGAATTTGTGTTCGGGTTCGACGCGACAGAGCGGCTGGTAGTCGGGATAGCCGTGTACGCTTGTTTTGGCTCGCTGGTGACATGGGTGATTCTTACCTGGGTAAGTGACCGGATTGCGGAAGGTGAGG
Source organism: Dehalococcoidia bacterium (assembly GCA_046545575.1). Classification (GTDB taxonomy): domain Bacteria; phylum Chloroflexota; class Dehalococcoidia; order SZUA-161; family SpSt-899; genus JAGXOF01. Next base: position 58,311 of record JBKGZM010000004.1, on the reverse strand, counting down.
AGTCAGAAAGAAAGTTCGCAGAGGAACAGGAATATATAGCAAGTATTGTGGCCTCGTCTGATGACGCTATTTTGAGTTTGACTCCTGATGGTGTTATAACATCGTGGAATAAAGGTGCGGAAAGCATCTTCGGTTATACGAAAGAGGAAATGGTTGGCCAGCATTTCGCCAAGCTCGTCCCTGAAGATATACTGAACACCGGGGAAGTGGAGCTTTTGAACAACGAGTGCCAGCAGAAAGGGTATGTGAAAGGTTTTGAAACGCAAAGGATTACCAAGGATGGGCGAAGAATATTTGTAGAGGTAACCCGGAATCCTTTAAGGGATGAGAATGGTGTATGGTATGGCTGTTCGGCGATCGTCAGAGATATCACACGGAGGAAACAGGCTGAGGAAAAGCAAAGGGTGTCCTTTGAGAGAGTTGTGGAGGCTGAGCGCGAGATCCGCCGGATGAACCTGCAGTTGGAGGAAAAGGTAGCTGCGCGGACCCACAGTTTGGAACAGGCCTATCAGGAACTCCAGAAAACGAATGAGCGGCTGCAGGAGCTTGATAAGATGAAAACTGAATTTGTATCCATGGTTTCACATGCCCTGAGGGCTCCTGTGACAAACATAAATGGTGCTATTGAGCTTCTCTCACAGGATGATGCATTCACTGACAACGAGGAGCAAAGAGAGCTCTTTGAGACTATAGAATCTGAGAGTCAGCGCCTTACCAGGTTGGTGCAGGATACGCTTACAGTATCTCGTCTGGAAGGTGGAAAGCTGGAGCTAAAGCGGGAGCCAGTGGATATTCTGGCGCTGGCCCAGAGGGTTGTACACAGTTTTAGTTCGGTTGTGGGGACGCACTCGTTCACCGTCTCGTGCTCGGATAACCTGCCTCTCGTCTGGGCTGATGTCACGTATACTTACGAGGTACTCGTTAATCTCCTTGACAATGCAGTAAAATATTCCCCTGCTGGGGGAAATGTGGAGGTAAAAGCGGAGGAAGACGATGGGATGGTAGTTGTATCAGTTACCGATGAAGGGGTTGGGATGGACGAGAAGGAGATTGAAAGGATATTTGATAAGTTTCAAAGGGTCGATGGCAGCGATAGTGGCCCCACCGGGGGTTACGGATTGGGACTTTATACCTCTAAACGTTTGATCGAAACCCAGGGGGGCAAAATAGAGGTCAGGAGTTCTTTAAGTAGGGGCTCCACGTTCTCGTTTACGTTACCTGTAGTGAGAAGGGAGGAAAATTAGGCAAAAGCAATGGGACATCGAAAAGTGATGGTAATCGATGATGATGTGAGCCTTCTGCGCTTGCTGAAGAAGTCGCTGGAAAAGGCAGGGTACGAGGTGGATGTTGCCTCCAGCGGTGCCGAGGGTTTGAAGATGATGTACGAGCAACAGCCGGATATTATCGTACTTGATGTAATGATGCCGGTAATGGATGGCTGGGAGGTTTGCAGACGTATTCGCCAGTTGTCGGATGTGCCCGTAATCATGTTGACTGCCAAGAGTGATGAGAAGGATAAGGTCAGGGGATTTAAGCTCGGCGTAGATGATTATGTGACCAAGCCTTTCAGCTTTGCTGAGTTCACTGCAAGGATAGGGGCTATACTTCAGAGGGCTGATGGCGACTCCTCCGCAAAGAAGCCGTATGTCTACTCAGGGAAAGGGCTGACTCTGGACATAGGTGCGCATAGGGTCAAGGTGGATGACACACAAATAGACCTCACTCCCAAGGAGTTTCGCCTGTTGGCTGCTCTTGCTGAGTCAAATGGATCCCCGGTCTCTACTGAGTCGCTGCTTTCCAGAGTGTGGGGACCTGAGTACAGGGGTGAGACAGAACATGTCAAGCGATATATCTGGCTTCTCAGACACAAGATTGAGAGGAACCCGGCAAAACCGAAATTGATTCTTACTGAGAGAGGAGTTGGTTATCGGTTAGACCTTGAAGATTGATAAACAAAGCGAACAGCTGATTCGTGAACGAGGGCTCCCGGTTTCTCCGGGAGTCCTCGTTATATGTACGAAGATTCAGACTATATTTGGACATGCCTTAGACCTTGCTTAGACCATTGCCTGTTAGACTGAAATTGGGAAGACAGGAAAAGGAGGTGATCGGGATGAACAGAGAGATTGCGACTATGCTACTCAACAGACTGGCGGATGACCAGATCATGGGTGCAAAGGAGAAGATAGAAGAGGAAATCGAAAAGGCGGTGGACGAGAACCTGGCGAAGGCTAAGGAGGAAATCATGCAAACAGTTAATCAGAAGCTCGGTGAACATATACTCAGTGGCAGAGAGGCTATCCTGAACGTGCTGGAGAAGGCGGCTGCTGATACCGACTTCGTAGCCAAACTCACGGAGAATCCTGAGGAGGTCCTCCAGGATTATGGCCTTACGGATGAGGAGAAGGCTGCCATAGCCAGTGGCGATATCCGGAGAATTGAAAATTGGGTTGGCAAACTCAGCCGGGAGCAGAGCAAATGGCTGTGGCAGAGATTGCAGCAGGAGAGATGGTAGGAAAAGTTGCTTAGTTGATCGTTAGGAGGGAAAAATGGCGACAACTGAAACCGTTCAGGAATCACAATCAAGTCTTCAAGAAGAGTATATTGAGAGCCAAACAGCCGATGTTCTTTCCTCGTTTAACGGTGGCAAAGATGAGCTGATCCCGATTCTACAAAGGACGCAGCAGAGATTCGGCTATCTGCCGGAACCGGCTATGCGACAAATAGCGAAATTTACTCAAGTTCCGGAGAGCACCGTGTTTGGTGTAGCCACTTTCTATGCCCAGTTTAAGCTTCAACCCTTGGGAAGAAACGTTATAAAAGTGTGCCGTGGCACGGCCTGCTACGTGCGCGGCGGAGCTCAGATTCTTGAGAGAATGGAGGAACGGCTGGGCATAAAGCCTGGTGAAACAACCTCTGATCTTGAATATTCGCTCGAAACCATCGCTTGCTTCGGCTCGTGTGCTCTGGCACCCGTCGTGGTAGTCAATGACAAGGTGTATGGCAAGATGAACGTGACTCGCGTAGACGAGATATTGGAGGATTGTAAGAAAACCTCATAGATGAGGAGGTACTATGGATTTCCATGATATTAAGGAACGAGCAATTTCAAAGTGGGAGGCAACGCAGAACAGCTCAACCGCCCGTATTCTCGTAGGGATGGGGACTTGTGGCAGAGCTGCAGGGGCCGAGGATGTTTTCAACACTCTTAGTAAAGAAGTTCAGGAACAGAACGTTCATGCTGAGCTTGTACAGGTTGGCTGTATCGGCCTTTGCTATGCTGAACCGCTGATCGAGGTGATAAAGCCGGGCAAACCGAGCGTATTCTACAACAATCTTACCCCCGAGCTTGCGACCGAGATCGTGAGGGACTACCTGGTCGGCGACGACCCTCGCCCGGACCTTGCCCTTGGTACGCGGGGAGAAGGTATGATAGACGGTATTCCTCGACTCTTTGATCTCCCTGTTCTGCGCTCGCAGGTACGAATATCCCTGCGCAATTGCGGGAATATCGACCCTGAGAACATCGATCACTATATCGCCAACAGCGGTTTCCAGGGCCTGGAGAGAGCACTGGGAATGAGTCCTCAAGAGGTGGTCGACGAGATCAAGAACTCGGGTTTGCGGGGTCGTGGTGGGGCGGGGTTCCCTACCGGGGTGAAATGGCAATTCTGTCATGATGCCCCTGGCGATACCAAATATATAATATGCAATGCGGACGAGGGCGACCCCGGAGCATTTATGGACCGTTCACTGCTTGAGGGCGATCCGTTCTCTGTACTTGAGGGACTCATCATAGGGGCGTATGCCATTGGCGCTGAAAATGCCTATATCTATAGCCGCGCTGAGTACCCATTGGCAATTCAAAGGTTGATTAATGCTATACAACAAATGGAGAACTACGGCCTGCTCGGCGACAATATAATGGGCACCGGAGTTAAGGTTCACATTAAGATAAAAGAGGGGGCTGGTGCCTTCGTATGCGGAGAGGAGACGGCGCTCATGGCCTCGATCGAGGGTGAGCGTGGTATGCCGCGTCCCCGCCCACCCTTCCCCGCCCAGTCAGGACTCTGGGGGAAGCCAACAAATATCAACAACGTGGAGACGTTGAGTAATGTGCCCATCATTCTTCAGAAAGGCGCTGACTGGTATGCTGGTTATGGCACGGAGAAGAGCAAGGGGACGAAGAATTTCTCGCTTGCAGGTAAGGTGAACCGGACCGGGCTTATCGAGGTCCCGATGGGGATCACACTGAGAGAAATAGTCTACGAGATCGGTGGCGGCATTCCTGGTGGCAAGGAACTGAAAGCAATCCAGACGGGCGGTCCCTCGGGTGGTTTCATACCTGCACGGCTTCTGGATTTGCCAGTCGATTATGACTCCCTGGCTCAGGCGGGCTCGATTATGGGCTCAGGAGGCATGGTAGTAATGGATGAGGACACTTGCATGGTGGATACGGCCAAGTTCTTCCTCTCGTTTACTCAAGCCGAGTCGTGTGGCAAGTGTATACCGTGCCGCTGGGGGACCAAACAGATGCTGGATATCCTTGAGGATATCACCAGCGGCGAAGGCCAATCTGGTGATATTGAGCTCCTGGAGGAGCTGGCTCAGTCGGTGAAGAATGGAGCCCTCTGTGGATTGGGGCAGACCGCACCGAACCCTGTGCTCACCAGCATACAGTACTTCCGTGAGGAGTATGAACAGCACATATTTGAAAAGCGCTGTGTTGCACTCCATTGTAAGGACCTGGTTTCCTTCTACATTCTCCCTGACAAATGTGCGGGGTGCATGATATGTGCCAGGAATTGTCCTGTCAACGCGATCCAGGGCGACAAAAGGATGGTGCACGTAATCGATCAGAGCAAATGCATTAAATGCGGGACGTGCCTCGATGTTTGCCCTTCCAAATTCGGCGCGGTGGTCAAGGTCTCCGGGGAATCACTGGAGGTTCCCTCTGAACCGGTTCCCGTGGGGGCAAAGGCTTAACGCCGAGTCATTTCCCCGGCAAGGGGATAAGAACACATGACATAGGAGGACGACAATGACAACAGGAGTCTCTCCAGTTGCTGAACAAAAGAAGACGGAAATCATAAACCTCACTATAGATGGGAAGAGCGTTGAGACGCCCAGGGGGTCTACTGTCCTTGAGGCTTCCCTGGCAAACGATATCTATATCCCTACCCTCTGTTACGACCCTGACCTCAAACCTTATGGGGCTTGCCGGTTGTGCGTGGTCGAAGTCGAGGGGATGAAGGGGCTTCCCACGTCGTGCACCACGGAGGCCAAAGAGGGCATGGTGGTCCATACCGATACCGACAAGGTCAATCAATCGCGACGATCTACCATGGAACTTATCATGGCCAACCATAATGGCAACTGTCTGACATGTCCGAAGAACCAGGATTGTGAACTGCTGAAAATAGCGAGATACCTGGGTATGGATGAGGAGCATTTCAACAGGCTTCGAAAGAGAACGGAGGTCCAGCCCATTGATGATAGCCATCCTGCGTTCACTCGTGATCCCAACAAGTGCATCCTGTGCGCGAAGTGCGTGCGCGCCTGCCATGAAATCGCAGGAGTTGGGGCCATTGACCTCGCATTCCGGGGTGATAATGCCAGAGTGAGTACCTTCGGCGATAAATCTATTCTGGAATCGATTTGTGAATCCTGTGGTGAGTGTGTTGCCAGATGCCCCACGGGGGCTCTTGTCCCCAAGTATAAAAAGCAGGCTGCCAGTGAGGTTAGGACGGTCTGTCCGTATTGTGGCGTTGGTTGTTCCATCTATCTTGGCACCCGCGGCAACGAGATAGTAAGTGTCAGAGGGGATGACGAGAGTCCGGTTAACAAAGGCGGATTGTGTGTGAAAGGGAGGTTCGGTTTTGACTTCGTCAATCACCCCGACAGGTTGACCAAACCTTTAATTAGGAATGAAGGCAAAGGCAAAGACATCGAGGTGAACGGCAATTTCCGGGAGGTCTTCCGCGAGGCAAGCTGGGAGGAGGCACTGGACCTGGTGGCGAGGAAACTTTCCGGTATCAAAGAGGAATATGGGGCGGACAGCATTGGGGTTTTGAGTTCTGCCAAGTTTACCAATGAGGAAAACTATGTGGTGCAGAAGTTTGCCCGCGCTGTTCTGGGTACCAATAATGTCGATCACTGTGCACGCCTGTGCCATTCCTCCACAGTGACCGGGGCCTCGGCGGCCTTCGGACGCGGAGCCATGAGTAACTCTCTCTCCGATATCGCCTCGGCTGATTTGCTGTTTGTAATTGGCTCCAATACCACTGAATGCCACCCAATTATCGGCAGGATTATACGCCAGGGTGTGAAGTCAGGACGCACAAATCTTATCGTAGGCGACCCGCGTGGCATCGATCTCTCCTCGTTAGCGTCGGTTCACATGCAGCACAGGCCCGGGACTGATGTGGCTCTCCTCAACTCGATGATGCATGTCATCATCGAGGAGAACCTGCAAGACCAGGAGTTCATTGATGAGCGTACTGAGGGATATGAGGAACTTGCGGAAACGGTCAAACACTACACGCCTGAAGTGGGTGAGGAGATAACCGGTGTTCCTAAAGATAAGATAATCGAGGCGGCTCGCCTTTTCGCCAATGCCGGCAGGGCAGCGATCCTTTATGGCATGGGCATAACCCAGCATACTACTGGCACGGATAATGTGAAGAGCGTGGCGAACCTTCTGATGTTGACCGGCAATATGGGCAAGGAAGGAACGGGCTTCAGTCCGTTGAGAGGTCAGAACAATGTTCAGGGAGCATGTGATGTGGGAGCCCTGCCCAACGTATTTACGGGATATCAAAAGGTAGATAATCCCGATGTCCGGCTCAAGTTCGAGTCGGCATGGGGTTGCAGTTTGGACGATAAACCCGGCCTCCCGGTGACCGAAATGATGGAGGCCGCTTCCCAGGGGAAGATAAGAGCACTATACGTAGCGGGTGAGAATCCGCTGATGAGCGAGCCTTTCTTGAGCCATGCACGGAAGGTCATACAGCAACTTGATTTTTTGGTTGTGCAGGATATCTTTCCCACTGAGACGGCAGTGGTTGCCGATGTCATCCTCCCCGCAGCCGCTTTCGCGGAAAAGGACGGTACTTTTACCAGTACCGAGAGGCGCGTACAGAAGCTTAACAAGGCCATCGAACCACCTGGTGAGGCCAAACCTGACTGGCAGATTATCTCTTCAGTAGCGGAGAGATTAGGATATTCATTTAACTACAATAACTCTGCCCAAATCATGGACGAAATTGCCTCGGTTACACCGATCTATGGAGGAATACATCATGATCGTCTTGAGGGACACGGGCTGCAGTGGCCATGTCCTGATAGGGACCATCCGGGCACGAAGATACTCCATGAGGACAGTTTCACCCGTGGACTGGGCAAGTTCCACGGCGTGGAGTACAGGCCGCCGGCGGAAGCAGTTTCCGAGGAATATCCACTGATTCTCACCACGGGGAGAGTGCTGGAACACTGGCATACAGGGAGCATGAGCAGGCGGTCTGAAGTTCTGGGCAAGCTGAATCCGAACGGTGCGGTAGATATTCACCCCAGTGATGCACTGAAGCTGGGTCTCGTCAGCGGCGACTTGGTAACACTCGCCTCTGCGCGAGGGAGCGTCGAGGTTCCCGTAAATGTCACCGACAAGATGGCTCCGGGAGTAGCCTTTATGGCCTTCCACTGGAAGGAATCACCGGCGAATGTGCTCACCAATCCTGCACTGGACCCAACGGCGAAGATTCCTGAGTTCAAGGTCTCTGCGGTGAAGGCGGTACTGACGGTGCTGGATAAGGCAGCCAGGGACAATACGCTTGTCGCCCGGCTGGCTGAGAACCCCGCGGAAGTATTGGATGAGTACAACTTGAGTGATGAGGAGAAGGCAGCCATTATGAGCGGGGACATTCGCAAGATAGAGTCATGGGCAGGTAAGCTTGATGAACGTCTCAAGAAATGGCTTATTGCCAGGTTGCAGCAGGAGAAGTGGTAGAGTTGAGGCCCTCAAGCGGCTGGGAGCCCTTCGCGATAGCAGGGCTCCCAGCCGCTTTTACACCGAACTACCTTTAGAGTGCCGTTTTGATGATTAGTTCTGATTCGAAGTATTCGGGCTGTTGCCGAAATATACTTTGGTGTGCGGCCAGGGAATCTCGATACCTTCGCTGTCAAAGGTATTTTTAATTCGTAAACGCAGTTCCCCCATTATGGCCCATTGGGATGCCGGTTTGGTGTCTCCGAGGATCTTGATCTCGACGCCGGAGTCCCCTAGATTATTTACTCTCAGCACTGCAGGAGTGGATACAAAGTCGTCTTTCCACTTTGGGTCCTCGGCCATTTCCTGGCAGACTCGATCGATGGTCTCGATAACTTTCCCTAGATCCTCTCCATAACCTACGGATATGTCGAGGTTTACCCGTGAGTAGTTCCTGGTGTAGTTTGTTGAAATATCTACATGCCCGTTTGGTATTGAGTGTACCTTCGCATCGATATCCCTCATGATGCTGCGTCGCAAAGTAATCTCTTCAATGACTCCAACGATTCCTGCGATGCCAACTACATCACCTATCCTGTACTGATCTTCGAATAGTACGAAGAAGCCGCCAATGAAGTCCTTTACCAGTCCCTGGGCGGCAAAGGCGAGAGCCAGGCCGATGACACCAACCCCAGCTAGAAGTGTCGCGATGTTTACCCCGAACTCAGGAAGTATGGTAAGCAAGGCGAGGATCAGGATGACTATTCCCACAATCGTGTCCATGATTGAGGATAGTGTATCGATCCTTTGGTTGATTGCTGTCTCTGATTCGTCTGCCATCCTTTTGGATATATGCCGCCTCATAAGTTTGGGTATTAGAAGTTTGAGGACAAGGTACAGGATGAGGGCAACCACTATGATAGCCACAATTCGGATACCTGTATCCATAAACCAATCATACATGGTTATCTCCTTTCTGCCGCAGTTTCATAGGAGTAGAACAAGTATAATTGAAGATCATTACTGAGTCAATTCTAGCGAGTGTATACTTTCTAAAACCGGCTGTTTGTTCCAGCTATCTTGAACTTGATCCTGAACTCCGTTCCCCGGCTTCTGTCTAGCTCTACCTCGCCATCGAGTTGGCCCTCTGCCAGGATTGTTACCAGGTGCAAACCCAGCGAGTCTGTCTTCCTGAAGTCTATTTCTTCCGGCAGCCCTGCCCCATTGTCGCTTATCACAAGATCGACTTCGTTGCCGCCGATTTCGTGGAGGCTGACCTTGACTTCTCCCTGTCTCCCCTCAGGGAACGCGTATTTCAGGGAATTTGATACCAGCTCGTTTACTATTAGGCCACATGGGACAGCCTGGTCGACGGGGAGCTTAACGTCTTCGGCATCTGTTACCAGCTTCACCGTTTGAATATCCGTCATGTAAGAGCTGAACAAGCTCCTTGCCACGCTTTTTACAAATCGGCCAAAGTCGACAGCGGCCATGTTGTCTGATCTGTAAACTTTCTCGTGTGCCAGAGACATTGAGTATATGCGCTGCTCGTTTTCTCTCAGCATTTGCTTGTATGATTCCTCTTTTACTCGTCTCCGTTGGTGCTTGAGTAGGCTTGCAAGGACCTGCATGTTGTTCTTTACCCGGTGGTGAATTTCCTTCAGGAGTGCCTCTTTTTCTTGGAGGTCTTTTCGAATCTGTTCCTCGGCCTGTTTGCGATCTGTGATGTCCAGTATCGAGACAATGCTCTCACTGGTGTCCGGGATCATCTCAACGCTCAAGTGGATATGTTTTATCTCCCCACGGCGGTCTACCATCTGGCACTCAGGTATTGTCAGGCTTTCGACTTCCTGCCTTGTGGCGGGATTGAACTGATCCAGTACTTCAGGCTCTATAAATTCAGTGCACTTTTTCTTTCCCTCGATTTCCTCTTTAGGATATCCGCAGAGGGCTTCAAATTCCCTGTTTACCAATGAAAGAGTCATATCGGGCTTGAGTATCGCCATAGCGGTTCCGGTGTTCTCGAAGGTAGCGCGATACCTGACCTCCGACTGCCTGATCTTGCCTACACGTTCCTCGATCATACTTGGCATATTCTTGCTTGAACGCCATGCCAATCTCAAGAGTCTTTTTATCTTCATGGATCCTCTTTTGTTCCGCTCGTGAAACAGCGATGTGGATCTCATGTTGGGAGATAGGTTTGTGCAAGCAGTCAGTTATTCCGAGATGGATTGCTTCTGTTGCCTTATGCTCATTGCTCGTTGAGATCACAGCTACAACGCCTAAGTCAGGTCTTGCCCCCCTGATTTCTCCAAAGAGTTCGAGTGCGTTTATCTCCAACATATCAAGGTCGATGAAAAGCAAGCTATAATCTTTGCCTTCTTTCCCGGCATTCACTAACCTGTCTGGGAGGTCAAACGAGGGAAAAGTACAATCAACCACATGATCTGCCTTCTCCAGTTCGTGTTTTAAGAACCGGGAGGCTTGTTCATCGTGGCTAACTACTAATATCCTCATTTGCTTCATGCGTGAACTTTCTGCAGTATCGAGAAGCATGCTAAATTGGAGTACACAGTTTTATTAAGTGCTTTGCCAGAGACTTTTGCAAGACCCGAGGGGCTGTAGTCCTTAGCAAATTCGTACTATTCTTTGTGTATCCACAGGTGATTTACTATCCCTAAACAAACCCCAGCTTCAGAGCAGCGATCGCCTGGTTTGTTTTTTCCTCCGCATCAGGGGATTCCGATTGAATGGCATTCATAGCCTCATTGATTCTCTGTTGTAGATCCTGATCCATATCACCGTAGACTGCGAGGTAGGACTGCATGCGGCGTTTTAATCTGAATTCCAGTTTTTCCATCAAGGGCTTTTGCTGGTATCTGGAGATCCTTTCCAGAATCTTTTCCTTGTCTTGTGGCAATTGCCCCTCAACCTCAAACAGAAGATTTGACATCTGGTCGGATATTATATAGGAATGGCAGTTCAGGTTCTCGACAAAAAGGCGAATCTCCTCCACGACCTCGTCCTCGGTGGGCAGCTCGAATTCGCCGTTTTCGACCTTGCTGGTAAGTGGCGATCCTCTTCTCACGATGAGGCTTCTAACCCTGATGAAATCGGGGTCTATCTCAGACAGGGCTGTGGCTGAATCTATGGCGTGTGCTCTCGACCATTCCTTGCCACCCAATCCAGGCATAACATACTCTGACAAAGAGATACCGGATTCAACCACCTTTTTGCCACCGGCGATTTGCTCCTCTCGGGTAACCCCTTTCCGCATGAAGCTTAGAACCTCATCATTGCCTGACTCCAGCCCCACATGGAGCCTTGAAAGGCCAGCATGGTGTAAGCTCTGTAGTTCCGAGAGACTCTTCTTAGAGCAGGTCTTGGCCCGGCCATAGGAAGTGACCCTTTCTATAGTCGGGAAGTTCTGTTTGAGGTATTCGATGACCTCCACCAGTTCCGGGGTTCTCATAATCGGAGCATCGCCGTCTTGCAGGAATACTGTCCTGGCACCTGAGACGATCCAGTTCGCCACATTAGCGAGGTTATGCAGGGGCAGTTCATCGCCGCTTCTGTAAATATCCGGGTTCCCAGTAACTATTGCCATTAGCAATTCATTCGTGATTTCTCCCTCTAAACCAAGTTTCCAGGAAGCTGTTTCTATTTCATCGTATAGGGCTTTTGCGACGTCAATATCTTCCTTCACCTCTTCCAGAGGCCTGTAGCCAAATTTCTCGTTTTTATACGTGGGACAGAAAACGCACTTGTTCCAGGGGCAGTTCCTGACGATCCTGACCAGCAAAGAGTTGTCTTCCCCTTCACTTGGTGGCCTGATTGGCCCCATCTCGAAGAAGGGCTTCTTAAATTTTGTGGTGTCTAGTTTGTAGGTTGACTCAGTTCCGTACATCTATATCTTGATCCTTTCCAGAAAAAACTTTCCAATTCCACTTTATAATAAATTGATACTAAATGGAAATTGCTTTATACCTGACCATTCTGCCGAATGCCGCTTAACCAGGCTGAGTGCACGGCTCACGAGAAATTTGGGGGGGGGCAGGTTAGGTCGGGCAGACCCTCACGACTATGCCGAGGGAAAGCAAACAGCATCCACAAAGCCAGGTAGCTAGCGCAGTCTTTCCCCCGATGTAATAGAAGAAGGGCTTTCTGTTCAACCAGACATGGGCAAGAATCACTGCTGCAATAGCTAGAGGAAGCCATACTACTATGGGCTCAGTGAAAGTAGAACTGGATGCCATTACCATGATTGTGATGGCTACTATGCTTGTGAAACACGCAGCTAAGGCGTAGATGACCATCTGTCGTAGCCCTCTTTTTGATACTTTGGGCTGGCTGCTGAAGTATGTCAACACTGACTTACGGTTAAACCAGGCGATATGGACGATGAGTATCAGGACCCAGATAAAGAAGAAAGCGATTTGCGGGTAGCGCCAGATGCCGGACTCTGATGGGATAGAAAAGGCTAAAAAGCCGAGAAAGCAGATGACATCGGCGATAAGAATACCTCTTCTGGTAACTAGCAGCTTAGACATACCATGCTGTAGACTCACCATGGGACGTGAATAGCCCTGGGTGCTTAAAAGATAATGCACCATGCTAGCGGATGTCAAGGTCTCAAAGAAAACCTTTCTTCGTCACCCTACGGCGGTCAGTTCCTTTGAGGAATCGTTTGCGCAGGCGTATCGACTGAGGTGTGACTTCCACCAATTCATCATTCTCAATATACTCCAATGCTGTTTCCAGATCCATTTTCCAGGCAGGCTTCAGTATAATTGTCGAATCTTTGGCTGCGGCGCGCACGTTGGTGAGCTTTTTCTGCCTGATTACATTCACTTCCAGATCGTTGTCCTTGCAGTGCTCCCCGACGATCTGGCCCTCGTATACCGAATCTCCCGGCTCGACAAACGGGGTGCCCCGGTCGGCGAGCTGGTCAAGGGCATATGCTGTAACCTGGCCGGCACTAGCGGCGATCATCACACCGCTGGTTCTGCCAGGAATCTCTCCACGCAGGTCTCCATATTCCATGAAACGGTGGTGCATGATAGCTTCTCCCTGAGTGGCGGTAAGCAACTTTGACCGCAGCCCAATGAGTCCGCGAGCAGTGATTTTGAATTCGATATGCGTATGGGTATCCGATGCTTTCATGGTTGTCATCTCAGCTCGCCTGGTTCCCAAAAGTTGCATGACCGCTCCGGTGCTCTTGTTGGGCACATCGATTATCAGCAGTTCTAGCGGTTCCTGCAGTTTGCCATCCTTTTTGTGATAAATAACTTCCGGCTTCCCTACAGTCAACTCGTAACCTTCCCTGCGCATGTTCTCCAGGAGAATACCCAGGTGGAGAATCCCCCGGCCTGAGACGATGAATTCGTCGCCTCGCTCCTCCAAACGGAGGGCGACGTTGGATTTCAGTTCCTTCCGCAGTCGCTCCAGTATCTGCCGACTGGTCACGTATTTGCCTTCTCGCCCGCTGAATGGACCGTCGTTGACGCGGAATGCCATGTGGATGGTTGGCTCGTCGATTGCCACAGTGGACATCGGAGCCGGGTGATCGATATCGGTAAGGGTATCTCCTATGTCGAACTTATCAAGGCCTACTACTGCGAATAAGTTCCCGGCATCAATGCGGTCCACTTCCCTACGGCCCAGACCGTCAAACCGGAAAAGCTGGCTGATTTTCTGTTTTGAATTATTGCCGTTGCGGTCGATAACGAGGATCTCTTTCCCGGAATACAATGTTCCCGAGAAAACTCGACCGATGCCGATCCGCCCGACGTAGTCATTGTAGTCCATTGTGGTTATCAGTGCCTGCAGAGGTACATCTGCATTAAACTGGGGGGCAGGGATGTATTCTGTTATGGCGTCAAATAAATCATGAATGTCCTGGGAAGGTCTATCATTCGGATTCGTTGTGGCCCATCCCTCCTTTGCGGATGTATAGATGGTGGGGAAATCAAGGGCCTGGTCATCAGCTCCCAGGTCCACAAGTAAATCAAAAACATTGTTGAGCACTTCGTTTGGCCGGGCGTTAGGACGGTCCATCTTGTTGATAACCACTAACAATTTCAGTCCTATCGCGAGCGCTTTGGAAAGGACATAACGTGTTTGTGGCATGACGCCTTCAAAGGCGTCAACCAGCAGAAGGACGCCATCGGCCATCCTGAGCACCCGTTCAACCTCACCGCTGAAATCCGCATGGCCCGGTGTGTCAATGATATTTATGTGCAGGTCTCGTCCCAGGCGATCCGTATAGTCGATAGCGCAGTTTTTGGCCAGGATAGTGATCCCGCGCTCACGTTCGAGCGGGTTGGAGTCGAGGATCAGGTCACCGGACAGTTCCCCTTTACGAAACTGTCCACTCTGGCGTAAGAGTTGATCGACCAGCGTTGTCTTGCCGTGGTCGACATGTGCTATGAGAGCTACATTGCGGATGTTCTCACTGCTAACAGATTTATTAGACACCATTTGGAGTTCGGTGTTCATATAATCTCCCCAATTATAGCGTTTACAGAGCAGGTAGCATAAAGGCCGTGGTTTTACCGGTGCCTTGTCTTGCCTGGTCGAAAAAACCGCCTACACCTCGTAGAAAGGTCAGGCGGCATCTCTGCAGCGCATATCCTTGGCTTACGTGGCCATTATTAGTTTAACATAAACCGAGGGTATTGTCTTCCATGAAGGTTTGAGGTAGTTTTGTTTGATAGATGTTTGTTGCGTATAGGCAGTCGGTCGCTCAGCTTCAGAGCGTCCCTGCTGGGACTCGAACCCAGAACCTACTGCTTAGAAGGCAGTCGCTCTGTCCTGTTGAGCTACAGGGACACAAAAATACTATATCACAGGTTGCGCGTTCCCTTCAATCTGAATGCGGAGATGTTTAAGCCTTGATAGTCTCTCTGCCCTCAGTTAGAATAAATCAGTGACTAAAAATGTTTGACTCGTTATCGGAAAAACTGAACTCGGTTTTTAGTAGACTCAGTGGCAAAGGTAAGCTTACTGAGAAGGATGTCGATGAGGCGCTGCGCGAGGTCCGGCGAGCGCTTCTTGAGGCCGATGTAAATTTCAAGGTGGCCAAGGACTTTGTTGCCAGGGTGCGTGAGCGTGCTGTGGGTACGGAGGTCCTGGAGAGCCTGAGCCCTGCTCAGCAGGTGGTAAAGATCGTCAACGAAGAGCTCACCAACATGTTAGGTGGTGGGCAGAATAAGCTTGTCAATGCGGATAGTCCTCCTACTGTCATCATGCTGGTAGGATTGCAGGGAACAGGGAAAACTACCACTGCTTCCAAGCTTGCCCTTAACCTTAGAAAAGGCGGGCAGAAGCCACTTTTGGTTGGTGCTGATCCCTACCGGCCTGCCGCCACTGCCCAGCTAGCCTCGCTTGGGAAACAGCTCGATATGCCAGTTTACATAAACGAAGAGACAAAGTCCGTGGAGGCTATTTGTAAGGAGGCTTCCAAGCGGGCTAAGGACGTAGCCGCTACTACGATAATCCTCGATACCGCCGGCCGACTCCACATCGACGAAGAGCTGATGGACGAGCTGGAGCGCATTAAGAAGATGCTTAGTCCTACTGAGATTTTGCTCGTCGCGGATGCCATGACCGGTCAGGAAGCGGTGAGAATAGCAGAGGATTTCTATAACAGGGTAGGGCTAACCGGCGCTATACTTACCAAGATGGACGGCGACGCCCGCGGCGGAGCAGCGCTGTCCCTTACGTCTGTGACAGGTGTCCCCATAAAATTCGTCGGCACCGGCGAGAAGCTCGATGCCCTCGAGCCTTTCTACCCCGATCGCATGGCCTCGCGTATTCTGGGCATGGGTGACATGCTCAGTTTCATTGAAAAGGCGGAGGCCTCTCTCGATCAAAAGAAAGCACAGGAGCTGGAAAAGAAGGTACGACATGCAAAGTTCGACCTCGAGGATTTCCTGGATCAGCTTCAGCAGGTAAAGAAAATGGGCCCTGTAAGCCAGCTTCTGGACATGATCCCTGGTGGGTCCAAAATGATGAAAAACATGCCAGCCAATGCGAGCCTGGATGAGAGCAAATTGAAACGTGTTGAAGCTATCGTTCAATCGATGACCCCTGAAGAACGTCACTCTCCTGAAATAATCGACGGGAGCCGCCGAAAGCGCATCGCCCGGGGCAGTGGAATGACTCCCCAGGACGTGAACCAGCTGCTCAATCAGTTTCGACAGATGCAAAAGCTGATGAAGCAGATGGGCTCCGGTAAGAAGATGCCGAAAATGCCCATCCCCGGTCTTTAAGTCTTGCTGAATGAGAACCTCTGATTTCGACTATACACTTCCCACTGAGCAGATCGCTCAAACCCCTATTGAGCCGAGGGACCACTCACGATTGATGGTTCTTCACCTTGAAAGCGGCCGAATTGAACACCGCCGTTTCTTCGAGATTGCGGAATACCTTGGTGCGGGAGATGTGCTGGTGCTGAACGACAGCCGCGTGATACCGGCCCGGCTGATGGGGCATAAGTCCAGTGGGGCTAAGGTTGAGGTACTTCTCTTAAACCGGGTAGATGAAGGGATTTGGGAGACGCTGGCAAAGCCCGGGAAACGGCTCAAAGAGGGCACGGCAATTGAGTTTGACTCCAGAAGCGCGCAGGGCAGGATTGAAGCGGAGGTCCTATCGAAGGATGACAATGGCACATTCCAGTTGAGGTTTACGAACGAGGAATTGCTGGAGAAGATGGGGGTTGTACCACTTCCGCCATACGTCCATGTCCCCCTGCAAGACCCCGAACGCTATCAAACAGTTTACTCAAGAAGCAAAGGGAGTGTTGCCGCGCCGACGGCCGGCTTGCATTTCACTCCGGAGTTAATGGAAACCCTCGAGGAGAAGGGGGTGGAATTTGTTTCTGTTACGCTTCACGTGGGATTGGGTTCCTTTCGCCCGGTCGATGCTGACGATCCACGAGAACACTCATTGCATCAGGAGTACTGTGAGATAGGTGCTGATGCTGTGCAAAGGCTCAACGAAGCCAGACGGGAGGCCAAAAGGATTATTGCCGTGGGCACCACTGCTGTGCGTGCTCTGGAATGGGCTGCTGGGGGTGGTGGGGATATTCAGCCTGTTCGGGGCTGGAACAACCTGTACATCCTGCCCGGCTATCGATTCCGTGTCATCGATGCAATGGTCACCAACTTCCACCTGCCGCGTTCAACACTCCTCATGCTGGTCTGCGCTTTCGCTGGAAGAGAGAAGGTGCTGCAGGCTTATGAGGAGGCTACCCGCAATGGTTACCGTTTTTACAGCTTTGGGGACGGAATGTTTGTTGTGTGAATAGTAGAGCGTTGGTCCGTGTTTCTTTTGTAAGTATAACTATTATCAGTAGACTAAGTATATGATGCTTGGTATAATGGGGGCAACTAACAGGCTGAGCAGTGTAGAGCTGTGATAAGGGAGGTGGCTGCAGATGATCAACAACCTGAGTATCCGCAATTTCAAATCGATAAAGGGTATCAGCTTTACGTGTCGACGAATTAATCTTTTCATCGGTGGACCGAACACGGGTAAGTCCAATATTTTGGAGGCGCTTGGCATTCTCTCGTTCGGCGCCTATCATGAGGAGTCCCTTGCGGGTTTTGTCAGAGTTCAAAGGGTCAGTAATCTGTTCTATGATGAGATCCTCGATCAACCAGTTGAGATAGAGTTTGACAACAAAGCTTTGCTTGAATGGACTCCATGAGGTGAAGTTTTTCTAAGAACCGCTACCTCAAGCAGGTGAGTAACAACAACTAATCTATGTTGGTGGAGATAGGGGGGCTCGAACCCCCAACCTCGGCGTTGCGAACGCCGCGCTCTCCCAGTTGAGCTATATCCCCATATTCGCTGATAATCCTGCCGATTCCCAGAATCGATACTAGCAAAGGCCTGAGGGGGTGTCAAATCTGTAATTGCCAGAACACATTCTCTACCTGATTTCTCGTCTCCTCGATCGACCCGTTATTATCGATAACGAAATCGGCAAACTTGATCTTCTCCTTTATGGGCAGTTGTGCCTTGACCCTTTCCTGAGCCTCTTCCGCTTTATATCCGGCGGATATCAATCTCTCAAGCTGTTTCTCCTCGCTGACAGACACAACCACTACCTTGTCAAAGGAGTCTTGATCTCCGATTTCAATGAGGAGAGGGATCTCTTCCATCACAATTGCATCCGGGTCGGATTCCTTGATGCTTTCCAATCTTCTGTCAGCCTCTTCAAAGACCAGTGGGTGGATAATACCGTTTAATATTTCACGCTTTTCGGGATCATTGAACACTATTGCCCCTAGTCTTTGTCGGTTGAGAGTTGCGTCTTCATTAAGCACTTCATGGCCGAAGCGGTCAACTATCGCATTCCATCCTTTGGTATATGGATAGACGACTTCCCTGGAAAGCACGTCGAAGTCAATCAAGTAGGCCCCTAGTTCTTTGAACATCCTGGCCACGGTGCTTTTCCCTGAGCCAATGCCTCCGGTCAAACCTACACGTATCATCTGTGAATTACACCACCTCCCACCAGTAGTCGGTTCCATCTCCTGCCCACCGCAAAGTGAATTTGACGGTTTTCCCTTCAGCGAGGTATGGTTCGTACTCACTACGTAGCTTGATGGAATCAGTCGATTCCAGAAACATCCGCAGCATTTCCACTTTTTCTTGAAGCTCTTCCTCTTCTGCATCGGATTCAAAGAGCCTCTTCATAGCATCTTCGTATTCCTTTTTGGCTACGGTATGTATGCAGCTAGAGAGATTGGGGAAAAGCTCTATTTCCGTCATTGTTTCCTTTGGCGTCCCATAATTGGCGGCATGTAAAATGCCACCCTACATTTATTTGTTAGGGCAAGCTTAGCTGGGTTCCAGCGTTGTTGAGAAAGAAAGTGTCAGGGAATTCCTGAGCCAGCCAGGACGATGCTTGAAAACCGGTGCAATGGGAAACCCCCAATCGCTGGATGTCAATTTCCTTAAGGGCTGCTACGGTCTGTACCATTCTTTCAGGTGTGGCAGCCATGAGATGTGTTCCCCCGATGACACAATATATCTGCTTTTGCCCGGTTATCTCTTGAAGGCGATATATGATATTGATCATCCCTCGGTGACTGCAGCCCAGGATGATGACCAGGCCAAGCTCGGTGTTGATTGCCATGGCCAGGTCATCCGCCAGTGGGTCAGGCTTGAATTCATTGTTTTCCTTGACAAAAAGGAAAGGGTCGATCTGCTCGTAGCCGGTCACCATGGGGACCTCCCCGGTCGTTACAATATTGTCTCTTATCCACACTGGTTCCTTTGATAAGTTGAAGATGGCTCCGTCGGCCTCTAATTGTTCTCTCTGAAATGGCACGCCGATGTAACGTTGCGGCACGTTGGGTCTCAGGGCATACTTGGCTGCCCACATATCGGGGTGGGCGATGACTTCAATTGGGGCACCTCTTCTCCTTATCACATTGAGAAGCCCCCCTGCGTGGTCGAAATGTCCGTGACTCAGTACTATTTTATCAATTGAGGAGAAATCGACACCTAATAGTTGGGCATTGTAAACCGTTGAGAAGCTGGCACCAGTATCGAAGAGGATGCGGAATCCATCTACGTCTATTAAGATACTCAATCCCCACTCTGCGATCATCCTATCGGTATTTGCGGTGTTCTCGCTTAGGGTCGTTATTTTGATCTCCATATTTCCTCCTTTTCAGCTTGGCGCCGGATAAGGCCAGGAATGACTATTGCCGAATGCTTATTCCCTCATGCTGTAGATGCAGCCACAGTAGTTTTGCCTGTAAAGGTTCCACTCCCTTGCCAGCTCCTTGGCGCGCTTGAAGCCATCTTTCTTTTTGAAGTCTCTGGCCAGGAACGTATCTCCTCCAATCTCATATCCGATAGCATTGACGGTTTCCGCGGATTTATGGGGACTGACTGTTAAAGTGGTGGAGAATGCATCCGCTCCGATATCGTTCATGAACTGGTAAGTCTCTGCCAATCTCATCCGAAAGCAGACCTCACATCTTTTTCCTCCTTCGGGTTCGTGCTCCAGGCCTTTGGTCTGTGCGAACCACTCCCTCGGAGTATAGTGGCCTGTTTCCAGAGGGAAATCCAGTTCCTGTGACACCTTACGGGTGGCATCCAGCCTTCTTTCATACTCCTCCGCCGGATGGATGTTGGGATTATAGAAGAACCCAACAACCTGATGGCCTTCCTCAACCAGCCTTTCTACCACGCTGGCTGCGCAAACCCCACAACATATGTGTAGAGCGACCTTCATATGGAGTGATGCTCACCCTCACTGCTCTGCTCAGTTTTGTACAGCTTGTCGTTGCTCTCTACGTGGTCGATGTACAGGTTGCCGTTGAGATGGTCGATCTCATGCTCCAGGGCCTCGGCGAGCAGATCGGAGGCTTTGATTCTGATAGATTTACCATGCCGGTCGAGTCCTTTCACTGTCACCGAGGCCGGACGCTTTATCTCCCCGGCATATCCGGGAACGCTAAGGCATCCTTCCACAACTTCCTGCTCTCCGGAGCGTTTAACTATCTCGGGGTTAATGATGGCGAAGGGCTCTTCCCCGGGCATTTGCAGAACTGCGAGGCGCAAAGAGACGCCAACCTGGGGCGCTGCCAATCCTACCCCGTTTGCCTGCTGCATGGTCTCTATCATATCATCGATGAGTTTCTGGATCTTACCATCGATGTTTGATATCTTCTTAGCCTTCTCTCTCAGGACAGGGTCGGGAAGGTGCCGTATAGATAACAGTGCCATATCTGCTTATCCTCCTACCTTAACACCTTCTATCTTATAGCCTGCTTTCTCCAGTATGTTTCTAACCGATACGCATGCAGGAGAATCCTCGGCCAAGTCCAGCAGCGACTTCCCTTTCAGGTTGTATTCTTTTACCTGGGCATCATAATCCAGTTTACCGAGGTAGGTTTCGCCTGAGTCGCGCAGGTATTGTTCCGTCTCCGAGTCGAACTCATAGTTCCCAACGACATAGAAATGGCGGTATATGATCTTTATCTCCCGGGTAATGTTCTTGATTCTTTTTACATGTTTTACAGACTTGGCGGAAGGGTCAGACAGGACGAAGAGGTCGTCGATGTCCGAGATCACTTTGCGGTTCAGGTGTTCCAACCCGGCCGGGGAATCCATGAGTACGGTTGTATAGTTTTTGGCCAGGCTGGGGATGGTAGCTCTGAGCAGGTCATCTGGAGCGCAGTAACACCCTTCTGTCCATTTGGCTCCCAGGGTGACAAGATCGAAGTTATCACCTTCGTATAAGCACTCCCTCTGCAGGAGGTAGCTAACCTTATCTGGCAAGGGCATTGAGCTTAGCTCCTCGTATCCAGTGTTCATCTGGATATCGTAAAGAGCATCTGAGACGGTCCTTACCTTCTGTTTTTCCAACTCGATTCCCAGCATATCCGCCAGGTTCTGGTCAGGGTCGATGTCGATCAGGAGAAGCGGCGGAGACAGATATCTCGTAATCAAGGCCGTAAAGGTAGTCTTTCCCGTTCCTCCTCTTCCTGTAGAAACGATTTTCCAGCTCATTTTATTCCTCCAAAAGCACCTTAGGTGTTGATATATCAGCGACAATGACTTCTCCGGTGTAATTTTCATTTCCGGGGAAGCCTGTTTTTGGCTTCGCAAACGTTACCGTTGCATTGGCTTGAACGCAAATTCCCAGGACCTTCCCTTCGGTGGCATCCAGACCTGAAGGGACATCCACTGCCAGGACCGGTTTCCGGGAGTCGTTTATCAGTTGAATAATGGTTCGTTGTGGTTCTGTTACGTCCCGCCCCAGGCCTGTGCCGAATATCCCGTCGACAATCAGCCCCCCTTTTGTGGACTCCAGCTTCTCCTTGAACGAATCCAGATTCGCCTCGTTCATCACCTCGATATCCTTTCCGATTGTCTGAGCGATCTTTCGGGCGCGGTCATAATTGGCTTTCGCTTCTCCCCGGAGCTTCTCGACCGGCACCAGAAGGAGGGTGTCAACATCGATTCCATGATTCATCAGATGCCTGGCGACAACGAAAGCATCGCCTCCATTGTTGCCGCTACCGCAGACCACTATTGCTCTTTTGTCGCTCTGTTTGGAGAGCATTTCTATCGCCTTCTGGAAAACGGCTCTTCCAGCGTTTTCCATGAGGATTGTATCGGGGATGCCGAATTCCTCCTGTGTTCGTCGGTCTATCTCCTTCATCTGTGCTGGAGTAATGTATTCCATTTTCTCACCTCTATTACCGTGGTTCATATGTCCTTTTCCAGGGGGATAGCTTGTATGCGTTGTAGTTATTGATTGCCTCAACGAGTCCTCTTTTAAACCATGCGCCAAACCCCGTTTCGGGCAAACCAAGAGCCCCGGAGATATCTTTGGGCTGAATTGCCAGGGCCTGTTGGATGGTCTTCCCCTTGACCATCTCGGTAAGGGCGCTGCCATAGGCGGAGATGAGACCTCCCATAGTTGTGGCGAACCAGGACGCTTTCCAGATTTTCCCGTTTCTGACCTTGACGTATATCCAGAGCGTGGCCCTCCATGCCTTGGATGAGGCGCTTATCTCTCCTTCACCATCATAGTCCAGCATTATCTCCACGTTTTTGGGACTGTCCAGATACTCCCGGACTTGCTCGGTTTGAGCTTCTTCGATGTCGTGAATATTGATTTGTTCTTGCGAAGTCACACCCATCAGTCTGTCCTTTGTAGAAAATCACGGACTGCGGACTCAAATCCCCCGGGATTATCCAGAGGGGCATCATGCCCGGCACCATCTATATTAACGAGCGCTCCATTGGGCATCGCCTCGATCATCGCCTGAGCTGTTTCATCGGTCAGGAAATCGCTCTCCACTCCGTGGACCAGGAGGGTGGAACAGGTTAGTTTGTGGAGTTGGTCCCACAGGAACTCCGGCGATTGCAGGTTGGGCTTGTCCAGCGCTTTATCATGTTTGAATATCAAGTTCCCGGTTTCATTCCGCGTGAGGGAATGCCTTAGATGGTGTTCAATGACTTCCTGTGATTGCAGAGGGTCGCGATATCTAAGGAATTGAGCAACTTCATTCTCGTCCCTGAAGCTCTCGGGCTTGCTTTCGATTTCCTTCTGCATCCTTTCCGTCCCGGTAGGAGAGAGTTCAGGGCCGATGTCCACTATTATGAGTTTTGCCACCTTCTCGGGATTGCGTGCGGCGTAGAGCACCCCAGTAATTCCTGCCATCGAGTGGCCGATGAGGAGAATTTTATCCAGCCCTAATTCGTTGCTGAAGGCCTCAAGGTCATGGAGGTAGTCTTTGATGCTATAGCTTTCCGCCCGGTCACTGTCTCCGTGGCCTCTCTGATCGAGGGCTATGATATGGTATTCAGAACTCATACTTTTGGCGAAGAAATCCCAGTAGTGGGCATAACCCCACAATCCGTGGAGCAGCACTACCGGTCTTGCGCTATAGTTCTCCCAGTCCAGATAGCAAAGTCTCAGGTTGTTGACCCTGATCTCCCTATCTTCAAAATCAGCCATCGTTTTCCTGCCTTGCGATGCTGGGCTTTATTTTATCGATTCATATTTTCGTCGAACCGCAGGTGTTAAGTTATAGTTCCTTCAGAACCTGAGAAAGCTTACCGTTTGCCTCTTCTATCTCTTGGGCAGCCTGCACAATCTTGTTATAGATCTCTCCATCTTTCATCTCTTGTGCTTCTTGAGTCCATTTTTTAAATTTCTCGCTGTCCTGGGTGTTATGATCAACCCATGATGAGAGGATGGATTTGAGCTTACCCGTTTCATCTGTCGGGTATCTCTGGAGAATCTCGTCGACCTTTGAACGAATCGTTTGTTCGGGGACAGCGCCGAGGATTTCGTCAACCTTTTCTCCGCCCGCAAAGAACATCTGCATGGGGATACTCATGATCTGATACTTCATCGCTGTCTGGGGGTTCTCGTCGACGTTAATCTTGCAGAACTTGAAATTCTGATATTCACCTGCGAGTTTGTCGTAGATTGGTGATACCATTCTGCATGGTCCACACCAGGGTGCCCAGAAATCCACCTCAGTTGGGACGTCAGATTTCAAGACCTCTTCTTCAAAGGTCTGATCGGTGACTTCCACTACTTCGCTCATACTTCCTCCTTTTTCATTATTAAATCTAATATGCCCAACAATTCGGGCATATTGCTTATCGTAAAGTTGGGTTTTGCCTCTTCGGGGTCAATTGAATACTCGTAGCGGTCGTTCCATTTGAACCACACGGTTTTCATTCCTATCCTGTTTGCCCCGACGATGTCCACATCAATTCTGTTTCCTACCATAATTGCGTCGTTTGCTTTTACCGCCAGCTCATCCAATGCGAACTGAAATATCTCCCTGGCCGGCTTTTCCGATCCTATTTCCCCGGAGATTACGATGATGTCGAAATAGCCGCCCAATTCGCAATGGTCAATAACGTTTCTGCCACTCGTGCTGTCCGCATTTGCAATTATAGCAGTTTTGAATCCCCGGTCTCTTACAGCTTGTAAAACCTCGGGCACGCCTTCCACAATGTCAGCGGCGACTGCTTTCCCCTGCATGTTGTGGACAACGCTTTCTTCGGCGATCAAAGTATCTCCCAGGTCAAAGCATACGGCCTCCATCATTTTTGGGATAATAACCTTTCCATTTCCTGCTTTATTTCCTGTATGCTGGTTACTGCCTGTGGAACTCTTTCATACACGTTGAGTCCTTCAGCGTCGGCTTTAATGATATCCTCATTGTAGTCCAGGAACCCCAATATAGGGAATCCGGGAAGATTATCCTTGATAAACTGACGCTCGGATTCGTTCCGTGTCTTGCAGCCGACAGCGTAGCAGTGATGGATGTTGAGCCCTTCTGCCAGTTTCTTGACCGACCTGGCGGTTTGCAGACTTCTTTGTCCTGGCTCCACCACGATCAAAAATGCATCCACACCCTGGGCTGTGCCTCTGCCCAGGTGTTCTACCCCTGCATCCATGTCCAGAATCACTACCTCATCACGACGCAGAACAAGATGCATTAGCAATGCCTTGAGCACTGCGCTTTCAGGGCAGACGCAGCCGGCAAGTGGTCCTTTGACAGTACCCATTACCAGTAGCTTTATACCGTTGCGTTGGATTGAAAAGCGGTCCGGGATGTCGCTTACCTCGGGATTAAGCTTGAAGCTACCCCCGATGGTCCCGGGCTGGGCTCCGGTCCTTTCGTAAATGAGGTCCTGCAGCTCGATTATAGGAGTTATGCTGTCAGCTTCCTCTGGAGATATACCCAGAGCCAGAGCCAGATTGGCGTCCGGGTTGGCATCTATCGCTATTACGTTGTAGCCTGCATCGGCGTATGCCATTGCCATCAGGCTGGCCAGAGTGGTTTTACCCACCCCTCCCTTCCCCGAAGTAGCTATTTTCATCGATTCCTCCCTTTCATGCTCAAACCTTATGCGAGTATAACATCGTGAACTATCAGAGCTAACGCAATGCAAACCAATACTATGCCAAACATCAGCCGTATCGACCTGGACTGTAACCTCCCCGCCATTGTACGTGATCCTGCCTGGCTGCCTGCGATGACGGCAACTACGCACAATGCCCAGACGATCCACTCCGGCCTGGCTGCCATAGCAAGATGGGCCAGGAAGCCGCTGAGTGCCGCTACCGTAATCGCCAGGACTGAGGTAGCGGCAGCTCTTTTAGCCTCGATGCCTCCAATGTGGAGTGTGGGCACGACGAAGGCCCCTCCACCGCGACCAAGAAGTCCAACTATGAATCCCAATATCCCGCCCGCTGGAATCGAAAGGGTCATGAGCTTGCCTTTAGTCAGTTTTTCTCCCTTTGGTTGCCATCCGGAAATCATAAGCGCTGCTGCGGCTATGGTAAATAATGCGAAGAACAGGAGAATTTGCGTTGTGGATAGTCCTACATTTATTCGGGCTCCTACAGGAGCGAATATTGCCATGGATCCGCCAAGTACCAGCGCGATCTTCCATTCCACAAGATGCCTGCTGAGATATGTGACAGAAGCTGATGCGGTACTAACCACATTAAGAAGAAGAGCTAAGGGAATTGCCTCTGTTTTGAGATCCATTCCCAGCCAGAATAGTATTGGGACATATACCTGAGCACCACCCATACCCAACATAGAAAATAGGAAAGGGATGAAGAAAAAGAGGAGTGGAGCTACATAAATGCTGTCCAATCCTGCACCTGCTTCAGTCCTGCCTCCTTACCAGATGTATAAGCCCGAGGGCGCTTTTGCTTTATCGGCCTTTTTCCTGGAGATACTTCATGACGGAGTTGGCTGCGGTTGCCCCATCGCCGACCGCGGTTGCGATCTGGCGTGGTGAGTCGCTCCGTGCATCGCCAGCGGCGAAGATCCCCGGGACAGAGGTCGCCATAGCTTCATCTGTTTTTATGGCCCCTGTACTGTCGAGTTCCACAGCTCCGGCAAAGGACTGGGTATTGGGTATGATTCCTATTGCCACAAATACCCCGTTCACCTGCAAACTGGAGACCTCATTTGTTTTAATGTTCCTTAGTTTGAGTTCTTGCACCAGGTTATCGCCTACGATTTCCTCCACGACCGAGTCCCATACGCACTCAAGTTTGGGTTCATTGAAAGCACGGTGTTGAAGAACCTGGCTTGCTCGTAGCTGATCGCGGCGGTGAATGACGTATACCATGCTGGCGTGTTGAGTTAACTCCAGGGCATCGGTTATGGCAGTATCACCCCCTCCCACCACTGCTACCACCTTGTTGCGGAAAAAGAATCCATCACACGTTGCGCAGTAGGAAACCCCTCGGCCACTGAATTCTTCCTCGCCGGGGACACCGAGCCTGCGGTATTCCGATCCAGGAGCAAGTACTACAACATCAGCTTCAATGTTTCCGTCAGATGTTGATACTGTGTGAGGTGGTCCGGGATTGATGGTAGTTACCTCACTTGTATTCGACTCCAGGCCGTACTTGGTGGCCTGCTGGTGCATTATCATCCCCAGTTCGGCCCCCGAAATTCCCTCAACGAAGCCGGGGTAATTCTCCACATGGCTAGTGTTGATCATTTGTCCGCCAAAAGCACCTCTCTCAAGCAGGAGACTTTTAAATCCTGCCCGCGAGGTGTAGAGCCCTGCGGTGATTCCCGCAGGACCGCCGCCGACAATAATTACCTGATATTCAGCCATTGGTCACTCTTTCTTAGATCCTTCTTTCTCTATCGGCTTGCTGGTTTGACTTCTAACTATCGATATGTTCCAGTTAAGCTGAGCTTATCGGATAAGCATATTTGCGGGAGCGATTTCCCTGAAGGAGACCGCTCCCGCGGTGCATTTGCTTCTCTGAAATATCTTCTAGGTTACTTCCGGGGTCTCACCCGGATGTAGCTTCTTCCATTTCTCAAGAAGCTCTTCTCGGCTCTCTTGATGGTCCGGGTCAGGTACTGTGGCATCTACAGGGCATACCTCAGCACATTTGGGAGACTCAAACCAGCCCACACATTCGGTGCACTTATTAGGGTCGATTACATAAATATCTTCCCCTTCGGATATCGCACCATTCTTGCATTCGTCTTCACAGGCTCCGCAGCTGATACACTCGTCTGTGATCTTGTAGGCCATTCAGTAAAACCTCCTTTAAGAGTTTATTTGGCATTACATATTCTAATAGCTTTCTTCCCAGATGACAAGTCTGTTACAGTAGGGTGGGGATTAAATCCCCGCCTTCTTTATGGTGCAGCCCAATAGAGTGAAGCGTTTACCTCGTATTGGGGGGTACCTCGGAACAGAGACTTTCTGCTGTATGTGCTCATTATGCCACATTGGACAAGTTCGTCGAGGAGCTTATGAAACTGGAGACTTATGCCGAGTTCTCCCCTTAACGAGTCCATTACCTCAAGCGATATCCGGCAGTCAGGAGATATAGTCTTGATCATACTGAGATAGTTCAATACCTTGGAAATGTTGGGTTCTCCAGCTTCTCGGAGGCATTGGTCCTCCGCAGTTTCAGGTTGCCATTTTCCTTCTTCCTCGGCCATCTGCACGAGAATCCGTACGACCTTTGGCATGTGATAGGTCTCGTGGCTGTCGAACATCAATACCCTGTCTTCCCATGCAGGGGCTGTGCCCAGGGGCACGACCATCCTAGCCTGGGAAGCGATAAGGATTATATCCTCTTTTGTTGTGGGGTCGAGGTTTATGTCGTCATAGGTTATGGTGCCTGCTTGGTATGCGTGGTGGAGGAGAGTACCCAGCTCAGTAGCTTCTTCAGGGAATCGGTTGCTTAGTACCTCTATGAGTCTGTTTTTACCTTCTGTTTCATCCTGCATAAACACTTCCTCGAAAGTATTTTGGGCATCACGCTTCTACCCGGGTTTTGCCTCCTGTGGTGTGGGGAAAATCATCGCCTGGACGAATTCCTTCTGGAAGTCGGATTCGAGGCTCAGCTCCATGTATTCTATCCGCCGGGCGATGTCGGCTGCCTCTTTCCGCTTGTCGGTGTTCAAGAGCGCCAGTCTTGCCCCTTCTCCGGCGGCATTGCCTGTGGAGTATACTGCTTCAGCATCGACCTCGGGAAATAGCCCCATATCCAGAGCATTCTGCCTGTCGATGTGGAGTCCGAATGAGCCGGCCAGGATTACCTTGTCCACACTCTCTATACCCATCTGTCTCATCAGCAGATTGGCCCCTGAGAGCAGTGCCCCCTTTCCCAGTTGCATCGAGCGGATATCGTTCTGGCAAACTGTGATATCGTGGCCCAGGTCTGTCTCATCTGCCCAGGCGATAACGAACTCAGCCTCCTTCTTATTATATAACATCCTGGAATTGGAAATATTCTTGTGGAATGCTCCCCTGGGATTTATGATCCCCGCGCGCAGCATCTCGGCGGTGGCGTCGATTATGGCGGAACCGCATATGCCTGTGGCTTTGACTTGAGGGTCCTGGTCATTCCATCGGTCGTCTCCAACTACCTTGAACCTGACCTCGTAGGTCTCCGGGTCGATTTTTATGCTCTCGATTGCTCCTCTGGCGGCTCTCATTCCGAACTTGATGTGAGCGCCCTCGAAGGCCGGACCGGTAGCGCAGGAAGCGGAAAGGAGTCTTTCCCTGTTGCCCAGAACCAGCTCGCCGTTTGTCCCGACATCGATAACGAGCATCATTTCATCCTGGTTGTAGGGCTCCTCAGCGATGACCACTGCCACGTTGTCCGCCCCTACAAAGCCCGCCTCAACAGGCAATGTATGCACATTGGCCCCAGGGCATATCGCTAGTCCAAAATCCCGGGCATTCATATCCATGGGCCCCTGGAGAACCGGAGTAAAAGGGGAGGATGCTAAGTGTTGAGGATCGAGATTGAGAAAGATATGGTGCATGGCGGTGTTGCCCACTATCGTGGCGTCGATGATGTCTTTGCGAGTGATGTTCGCCTGGTTACATAGTTCCTTTACAAGATCGTTTAGTGAATCGAAGAGGCAGCTTCTGAGTTCCTTTAGCCCCTTTTTGGAATGCACAGTGTGGGTGATACGGGATATGACGTCCTCACCATAGCTTATCTGGGGATTGCTACGGGCTTCGGTGGCCACGATTTCCCCTGTGGCCAGGTCGCATAGGTAGCCTGCCAGTGTGGTAGTGCCCACATCCAAAGCCACTCCAAAGGCGGTTTCCACAAGTCCGGGCTCTACTTTTATGACTCTCTTCTCTATAAACAAAGTGACAGTAACTTTCCAATTGCCGTCGCGGAGGGCCTTCGGGAGTGTGGATAGTGCCTCATAGTCGGCGGTTAAGTCCGTGAGACCGAAACGCCCTTCCAGTTCTCCAGCGACTCTTTCCCAGTCTCCTTGGGAGTCACCGAGCTTGGGCTCGGGTACCTCAAGATATAGTTTCCTTACCGCGGTCTTGAGTGTAACGGCTTTCTGTGTAGCGGTCTTGCTGATCGTTTCCTGGCTGACGCGAGTCTCGGGAGGAACATCGATGGTCAGGTCTCCGAGGACGTGAGTCGCGCAGGCGAGTCGATATCCTTCTGAGATTGCATCTTCGCCGAGAAGCTCCGTCTCCTTATCGGTCGGCGGTGAGACCCGCTGCTGGTCCTTCTTGCCGGTTTCATAGTATGTATGATGATCCTGAATCTTTACTTTGCACTTACCGCAGGTTTGGTGGCCCCCGCAGATGCTCTGCAAGCCCACTCCCAGTTCTCTTGCCGCCTCCATGATCGTTTTCCCCTCCTGGATATTTCCTCGATTCCCGGAGGGTTGAAATACTACTGAATGTTCCGTCATTGACTTCTCCTCTCTGTTTGCCCTAATTCCTTTTCCACCGATTTAATCTTGCTGTCTCTTGTCGAGACCTTATCCCGGCGGTCGTCGATTTTTATCGTGGTTACAACTCGTGCAATCTCATCGCTAAAAGCGCTTTCATGCATCTTTTGTATGAGCTTCATGACTTTGTCCAGGTCACCTTCCAGGATGGTTCCCATCGCGGTTAGCTCGTAGGTTACCTCTTTCTGATCCTGCAGGACCTGCAAGACCCGTGCTACGTACTTGCTCAGTGAAGGGGTCTTTGTTCCTATCGGGACAACGCTTATCTCCGCGATTGCCATGACCTTCTCCTCTCCCGGCGAGCCGGAAACCAATCCGCCAAAGGCGGATGTCTGTCACCCTCACCTTAATCCTCTTCCGTCAAGGAAGAGGGAATTTCTCTCTCTCCTGGTGGGAGAGAGTTAGAGTGAGGGGGGAATTTACTATTTCACGCAAGACCTCATCTTATTTATTAGTGAACTGATTCATCAATCGAACCCCAGCTGGTAACTGCCGCCGGGTGGCAGGACCTCAAATGCTTCGCCGGCCAGCTTATTGCTCAGGCATCCCTTGAGTTCGGGGATCGGGACCCTGATTTGCCGCATGGAGTCGCGGTCGCGGACGGTGACCTGATTGTCCTCCAGCGACTGGAAATCAATGGTCACGCAGAAAGGAGTCCCGATCTCGTCTTGTCTGCGGTACCGCCTTCCTATGCTCTGTGCGGTATCGTATTGCACCATCGACTCGCGGCGAAGGTTGGAATATACTTCCTCTGCCAGTGGTACCAGCTTTTCGTGCTTGCTCAGTGGGAGGATTGCTACCTTGACGGGGGCCAGTGAAGGATGGAAATGTAACACGACACGGATGTCGCCCTTGTCGTCCAACTGCTCCTCATAGGCGTCGGTGAGGAATGCGAGGGCTGACCGGTCCACGCCGGCTGACGGTTCGATCACGTATGGTATGTAGTGTTCCTGCGTTTGTTCGTCGAAATAGGAAAGCTTCTCCCCGCTCAAATTTGCATGTTGAGTGAGATCGAAGTCGGTGCGATTGGCGATTCCCTCCAACTCCGACCACCCAATGGGGAACTGATATTCTACATCGGTGCAACTGCGGGCGTAATGCGCAAGCTCATCTGACTCATGCGGTCGTAGCCGCAGATTTTCCCTTCTTATGCCCAGATTGAGGTACCAGTTGAGGCGCTCCTGGACCCAGTGCTCGAACCATTCGTCGTCGGTGCCTGGCTTGACGAAGTACTCGATCTCCATTTGCTCGAACTCCCTCGTACGGAAGACAAAATTGCCGGGGGTGATTTCATTGCGGAAGGACTTCCCGATCTGCGCGATTCCGAATGGGAGCTTTTTTCTGGTGGAGTTGAGTACATTCTGGAAATTAACGAAGATGCCCTGTGCGGTCTCCGGGCGCAGATAGATTTCCGCGGCGTCATCCTCGACCGGGCCCATGTGGGTCTTGAACAAAAGATTGAACATGCGCGGGTCGCTGAGTTCGCCGCCGCATTCGGGGCACACATTGCTGTCCAGATCATCGGCCTTCCATCGCTTTTTGCAGTTCTTGCACTCCACGAGTGGGTCGGCAAATGTGTTAACGTGGCCGCTGGCTACCCATACCTGGGGGTGCATCAGGATCGCTGAGTCAAGCCCGACCATGTCGTCTCGCTCTTTGACCACTGATTGCCACCAGGCGGCTTTGACGTTGTTCTTGAGTTCCACTCCCAGCGGACCGTAGTCCCAGCATGAGGAGAGACCGCCGTAGATCTCACTCGACTGAAATATAAATCCCCGCCGCTTGCACAGCGAAACGAGCTTGTCCATCGTCAGTTCCTGCGGGGTTGCTTTGGGCATTGTTGCTTCCTCCTCTATATCTTAATGATCTCGGACTTCACTTCCTCTTCGATGGTCAGGATGCCGTATGATTTCATGGCGCGTCCCGGATTGAAGAGGAGGCATCCATCCAGCACCTCGTTGAATGGCATGTGGGAGTGGCCGAATATGATTATATCCACATCATCGAACATTTGCCGGACCCTTTCGTGCAGGTCATAGGGGCCTCCGGAACCGTGCGTTACACCGATCCTTTTCCCGTTGGCTTCAAATATATCCCATGAAGGCAGCATTTCCTTTACCTCGGGGGAGTCCATGTTCCCTGCGACAGCTCTCATGTCCCCAAAGCCCCGGAGTCCTTCTACCACTTTTGCCTCTGTGAAATCCCCGGCGTGAACTATTAGGTCGACTTCTTCCATCCTGGCTTTCACTTGCGACGGAATGTTCTCCAAAGACCGTGCATGCGTGTCGGAAATGACGCCTATTCTCAATGTGTTCACCCCCTCTATTTGCCAAGTAACCTTGGAAGAACATTAATCAGGAAGGTAAGCAAAGCGCTTATGACCAGGCATGTTACCACCGGGAAGAAGAAACGGAAATTACCTTTTTGAATAAAGATATCACCCGGGAGGTTGCCGAGAAACGGGATCTTGTTCCAGAATATAAGGAGAAGTCCCAGAAGCAGTATGAAGGTCCCGGCCATAACCAGAAGCTTACCAAGTGAATCGAAAGCTGCCATTACATTTCCCTATTATAGACAACCTTCGAAGCAGATTCCAACCCGCAGGGGATTTGATACAATATTTATACGAGGAATCCGCCGCAGGCGAATTAAGAAGGGGGTTGTTATGAAGCGATATTATCTCATTGTACTCGTAGTTCTTCTTTCCCTATCCGCTGGCTGTGTTAGCCCTTTGTCAGTCTCGGACTCCGCACCTGAGCCGCCGTCGAAGACGCCGATCTCCACGGTGGAACTCCCCGACCCCAGACAGGACAGTGAGGTCTCGTTGGAGGAGGCGCTAGTTGGGAGGAGGTCGGTCAGGGAATACACTGGCGAGCCGTTGACGCTTGAGGAGGTTGCCCAGCTGGTCTGGTCTGCTCAGGGTATAACGGCTGAATGGGGCGGTCGTACGGCTCCGTCAGCGGGAGCTCTCTATCCGCTTGAGGTGTATGTGGTCGTGGGGAATGTTGAGGGCCTGGATGACGGACTCTACAGGTATGCACCGGAGGAACACGGTCTGGCGCTGCTTGTGAAGGATGATTTGCAGGATGAATTGGCCGAAGCTGCCCTGGACCAGGAGTGGGTTAAGAAGGGCGCTATCGACATCGTGATCAGCGCCGTTTACCGGAGAACAACCCAGAAGTACGGCGAGAGAGGCGTAAGATATGCGCGTATGGAGGCGGGGCATGCCGCTCAGAACCTGTACCTTCAAACTACAGCCCTCGATCTGGGAATGGTAACTGTTGGTGCGTTCCAGGATTCTCAGGTGAGGTGGCTTCTGGAACTCTCGGAGAGCGAGGAGCCTCTTTACATAATCCCGGTGGGGAGGAAGTAGGGCTCCGGCACGGAGATTTCGTGTAAAACACGAGGGAGGGTTTTCCCTCTCGAGGTAGGCTCAGCTTAGTGGAAATCATTGCCCTATGGAGGCAAATGAGGTAGTATTGTGCCAAAAAGTTATAGCCATGTTCACTCGGGAAACAGAAGGGGATTGTTATGGCGCAAATAGCAGGAATCGGTGAATATAAGCATGAGACGTTGTTCATGCTTGAGTTGTTTAAAGCTGGGCGTCTCACCCGGAAAAAACTTCGTGAACTGCTCGTGGGGAAAAAGATTTTCGCAGACTACAGTTGGCACACTAATACCTACAATAAGTGGATCATGAAAGGGATGGGAGTTGGCCTGATCAGAGAAGTGGACTCTTTGCTCGAGTTGACGAATTTAGGGAGATGGCTTGTGGAATCAAAGACGCGGAGCATGGAAGACAGAGATTGGTTCATTCACAAGCATACGTGCCCGAAATGTAGGCCTTCATCAATAGTCCTGTATAAGCTCAAAGCAGACACTGCCGAAACTAATCAAGCAGGTACCACCTTCATGGATGTGGAATGCCCGAGGTGTGGGGCCTATATTAGGAGACATAGGATAACGGGTAAAACGGATAAAACAAGTGAACGGATCCTTTCGGTGGAAGAATTCTTCCGTTTCTATAATAGGGTGGAAGAGGAATTGCGCGAGCGCGGGATACTTGATTAAGCATCGACATTTTGTATGTACCAGGCGCTGGGGCAAATTTATCTTACATGATGATCCTGGGATAGGCCTTCATCTGTCCTCTTGATAAACAGATTGCTTCGTTGAGTTCCCTCGCTGATGCTCGGGACAAGCCTCGCAATGACGAGTTAGGGCCAGCGGATCAGCGATGATGCCCCCAAAATTGCAAACCGTGTTCGGCTTCCGCTATAATCAACCACGATGGCTAATAAATACAGAGACCGCAATTGTGGTGAGCTGAACAGCGCTCACATCGGGGAGAGGGTGAGTGTGGCGGGGTGGGTGAATCGACGAAGGGACCACGGTGGACTGATATTTATCGACCTTCGAGATCAGACCGGACTGCTACAGGTCGTCTTTGACCCGCAGGTAACCGGGGAAGGACACAGGACAGCCGACAAAGCACGCGGCGAATACGTTCTCTCGGTGACCGGCGAGGTCTCTAGACGCCCCGAAGGCACGGAGAATCCCAAACTCTCCACCGGAGAGATAGAACTGAGTGTAAGGGAAGTCCGGATACTTAACGTCTCCAAACCCATGCCCTTCCCCCTCGACGACGACTCCGAGATCGACGAGAGCATCCGGCTCAAATACCGCTACCTTGATCTGCGTCGACCCCGGATGAAGAGCAACGTCTTCCTCCGTCACCGTGTTATCAAGTTCATGCGGGACTTCCTGGATGTCAGGGGATTCGTCGAGATCGAAACCCCGATACTTCTCAAAAGCACGCCTGAGGGAGCACGGGACTACCTTGTGCCCAGCCGCCTTTATCCCGGCAAATTCTACGCCCTGCCACAGTCGCCCCAGCAGCTCAAACAGCTCCTCATGGTTTCGGGATTCGAGAAGTACTTCCAGATCGCCCGGTGCTTCCGCGACGAGGACCAGCGTGCCGACCGCCAGCCCGAGTTTACCCAGCTTGATCTGGAGATGAGCTTCGTTGAGGAAGAGGATATCCTGAGATTAATGGAGGAACTCTTCACCGCTGTGACGGAAGAGGTCAGGCCGGACGTCGAGATGACGAAACCGTTCCTCCGGCTCTCCTATGCCGAGACAATGGCGAAGTACGGCACGGACAAGCCCGATCTGCGCTTCGGACTGGAGATGGCGGATGTGTCCGACCTCGTTGCCGACTCTGGGTTCGAGGTCTTCCGGAGCACGATCGCCAGCGGCGGGATAGTTAAAGGCTTTGCAGCCCCCGGCTGTGCGAATTATTCGAGGAAGCAGCAAGCTGAGCTGGTGGATTTCGTCAGAGAGCGTGGGGCCAAAGGGCTGGTTACCATGGCTCTGGAAGGTGAAAGCGGGGAAACGCTGGATGACCTCACTCCGGAAAAGGTCCGCTCGGCGGTTACCAAGTTCTTCTCCATCGAGGAGTTAAGGGAGATCGCGAGGCGGTTAAACGCCGGCGTCGGCGACCTTATTCTCCTGGTGGCGGATAAGGAATCGGTTGTGAATGCGGCCCTGAGCCAGCTTCGCCTTGAGATGGGCGGCAGACTCGGCTTGCAGGACCCGAATCGCATGGTCTTCTGTTTCATTCAGGATTACCCCATGATGGAGTGGGACGAAGAGAACAATAAATGGGAGTCAATGCATCATCCCTTTACCGCTCCCCAGGATGAGGATATCCCTCTGCTAGATGCGGACCCCGGCAAGGCCAGGTCCAAGCACTACGACTTCGTATGCAATGGATTCGAGCTTTCCAGCGGCTCGATCAGGATTCACGATGGACAGCTACAGCGGAAGATATTCAGTCTGCTGGGATACACCGATGAACAAATCACTGAGCGGTTCGGGCATTTACTGGATGCTTTGGATTTCGGGGCACCGCCTCATGGCGGGATTGCACCCGGTATCGACCGCTTTGTGATGCTGCTAGCGGGCGAGGAAAATATCCGTGAGGTCATCGCTTTCCCCAAGACGAAGACCGCTGCTGATCTCATGACCAACTCCCCGGACATCGTCTCTCCGGAGCAGCGGGAGGAACTGCATTTGCAGTTGCTGCAGGAAGAATCTCAGATAAAGTAGGTCTTTGGGACAGGGAAACCGTTGAAGCGAGATGCGTATGCGGTGGTATAGGCCCCTGCGGATGGAATGTATACCCTATCGCCGATTTCAGGCTCGGGCATAACGACCTCGTTTGAGATAACATCGAAGCTGTCACAGGCGGGTCCTGCCAGCACGTATTTACCCAGCGGAGCATCCCTGTTGAGCATGACCGGGTAATCGATACCGCCAACGCTTTCCATCAGGCCATTGAAAACGCCGATATCCAGGTAAACCCAGTCCTGTCCGTCGCGTTTGGCCTTGGCGATAACGGTGGCCACGAGAACACCCGCTTCGCCGACGAAGGCCCGGCCGGGTTCGACGAAGACCTCGACGCCTTCAGGGAACTCCTCGTTTAGTGTCCTGTTTATCTCCTCTCCAATGCGACTGCATGTGGGGATGGAGTCGGTCCTATATTCAATGGGGAATCCACCTCCCAGGTTCAGCATGGTCAGTTCCACCCCTTCTTCCCTTGCCATGTCCCACACTTGTCTGCTTTTCCGTATCGCCTCAACCCACGAACTCTCATCGATACACTGCGAGCCGACATGAAACGCTATACCGCAGGGATTGAGGTCGCGTTCAGAAGCCTTCACGAGCAGTCTGACAGCCTCCTCCGTTTCCACACCGAACTTCCTCTCCAGAGGCCACTGGCTGCCCTTGTTGGAGACGACCAGCCGGACGTAGACATTGCTGCCGGGGGCGAACTTTTCCAGCTTGTCGATTTCGTCGTCGGAGTCGAAGGCAAAGTATTCCACGCCTGCCTCGTAAGCCTCTTGAATAAACGGAATACTCTTGATAGGATTGCTGGATATAATCCTTTGCGGCGATATACCGCGCTTGAGCAACGGCCGCAATTCGCCTTCCGAGGACACCTCAAAATCAGCCCCCAGCTCGTCCATGATATCCACGATGCGCTTGTGGGAATTCGTTTTGACCGCGTAGAACAAGCGTGTCTGCTTGTGGCTGTCAAGTCCGCCTAAGGCGGACTGGCACTGTTTGAATTTATCCCGGATCGTATGCGTATCCATCACAAGGTGCGGCGTCTTTCTGGATGCAGAAAAATGCTCTACACGCTCAACAATATTTTCACTGAGGGTTGATACTATGGTGTTCTTCATAAATCCCCAACCTCTTTTTCGTTCCTGAGGCATCCGCCGCAGGCGGATATTACTCTAAATGACATCAGCCTGCGATGGATGAGAGCACATGCCTCATACCACCACAATGCTGGTGTACTGGTGTACTGGTGCGCTTACTAGAGCACGTACAACTAATGATTCTATACCTCTATTCCTGATTCAGGACGGTTGAGGAGATAGCTTCTGATCTCGCTTAATCCAAACCTTTCCTTCAGGAGTTTGATAGCGTCTTCAGGTTTGAATTCCTTGCAGGAGAACAGGTCGATGTTCAGGGAAGATTGACCGGGTAGAATGTGAATACTGACGTGGCTTTCAGCGAGGAGAACAAATCCGGAGACCCCGGTCTCGTCGGGTGAGGAGCCTTCATAAGTGGAGACCTGGGGAGTAGAAACCTTTGTCATGTTAATTTCGTCGGGACAATTGTCGAGAAATTCGTAGATTAAGTTTGTGTCCCTTATTTTCTGGATATCACCTCCATATCCTTCGATAATCAGGTGCATTGGTCCCACCTCCTTTTCTTAATTGCTAACTAAAGCCCGCATTCTCCAGGAGCTTTCCCTTGAACCATCTGTCAAGGTCGTCCTTGTTTATACGATATGATTTTCCGATCTTCGCCGCCGGTATCTTGCCTTCGTGGCACCACCGCTGGATGGTCACTTTACTGACCTTCAGGATTTCGCCTACTTCTTCTGTTGATAGCAAATAATCAGGGTCCATAAGTTAGGACATCACCCCCTTTCGCGCGAAATTTCAGCGAGGATATGTTAGCACACTTTAGGATACAATACAATATTTTTGGGGATTTTGGGTGAAGGTCAGTCACTGGGAAAATTATTCGGGGGTAAGTTAATAAAAAAGCGGCCCGTCCCTGCCGCTTTAATTGCCTTGATCTCATTGTATCTGAAACCAAAGCGAATGCTTGTGTGTGAGCCATATTGCTATGGCTATTAATTTGGACGGAGCATTCTGGTGTTAGTATACTTCCTGGCTCTTCTTGGCGTCAAGTTCTTTGCCAAAATCGAAATCTGTCCACTTCGTGAACCAGAATTTTCTATGCTGGATTATCCCAGTTTGTGTTGACGGATCCTTGATCCCATAAAGGAGCAAAAGAGATCTCTTAAAAAGCTCATCAATGAATGGACACGCCAACAAATCAAAAAGTAGAAGTGTCAGTTCGCCGGCCTTGTGCCTATTATATTCGCTGGCTTCTTTAAACTTGCTCATTATATAGGACTTTAAAATATTCCGAGTTTTGGTATACCTCGTCTTGTTCTCAATGTAGAATAGCAGAACGATAATTGAGAAGTAGTTAAGGTTCTTGCACCTTTTCTCTTCGAGATCTATATCGAAGTATTTACTTAGGGAACCCTCATCGAGCCGATACTCCCTTCCGAGGTCCTTCAATGCTATAAGCAAGTAGAGTGTCTCGACCTGAATATGCTCAGAGCTTTTGTTCTTTCTTAAGACCAAGAAAATATCGTCGTATATCTTTTTGAGTATCAGATGCTTATTGTCGTAATTGAAGTTTCCCTTGATCCTTGAAAACTTAGTAAGCTTGCTTATAATCATACAAAGTTTGATAGTAGTATTGACCCTTGGAGAGACTGAGTACAGAAAGAAAGTAAAATCAAGTATTTCTATGACTGCCTTTGTGATTTTGGGTTCTTGCTCTTTTCTGTCTTCAGCACTGAGTTTGTTATACGAGTTAATGAGTTTGAGAACTTTTCGATCAACACACGCCAAGGTGTAGTTCAGAATGTCCTTATAGATCACTTCTGTCTCTTTGATGATTGCCTTGAACTTAGTAATTAGCTTATTAGAACTAACATAAAAGGAATATTGCTCTTCTTCCGCCTCATCCGTGGTTTTGTTCTTACTTAATGGCCTAAACGAGAGTTTATCATTGATGAGATCGGATATTTGCTGTTTTGCTCTGGTTAGCCCTGTAATTATTGGTTTGTCAAGCAAGAAAGACTTCAAGTCGTTTATATACATCTTGTACTCTTTTAGTTG
Source organism: Dehalococcoidia bacterium (assembly GCA_046545575.1). Taxonomy (GTDB): domain Bacteria; phylum Chloroflexota; class Dehalococcoidia; order SZUA-161; family SpSt-899; genus JAGXOF01. The sequence goes on along the minus strand of JBKGZM010000004.1, from coordinate 18,763 downwards.
TAATCGATACGCTTCAAGAATAGCCTCTTTTGTTTTTTCTTCATTATAAAAAACGAAGAAGTCATCCACATAGCGGAATATCTCGTAATCTGTCTTGTGAAGTATCCCCTTCTCTTCTAAAGTGCACAATACTGAATAATCTATTTGCTGAAGGATCATTTCAGCAAATATCCTCGAAAACTCGGGGCCAATGACTATCCCATTTGTTTCTCCGTAGTTTAAATTCTGCATAAGATTGTCGAACTTGCCGCCAAAAGTGCCTTTTGAGGCTTCGATGTTATCTTTTACGATGATTTTATTTAATAACGACCAAGTAACAGAATGTGTATAAATACTGTCGAAGCATTTTGAAATATCAAACTTGAAGAGTCGATTGTATCTCTTTTCACATCTGTGGTATTTATAGGACTCATAGAAGTTATAGACGTTACTAAAACTTTTGTAGACGAAATATGTCTTAAGGTTTTCATACTCCTTATCAAATTCTTCGACCGCCTTATGTTCGTGGTCATGAGCTAGATTCTCAAAATGCGTCTTGTCTTTGCGATATGTGAACTTTGCTACTTTGTGTGGCTTCCTAATAGAGAAAGGACTGACATCACAGTAATACAGGATCAAAGCCTCATATTTTTCATAGAACTCTATCATCGCGAGTTGATTCTTAGGATGGATTATGGTTAATTCTCTAAAATCATCTTCCTTGTGAGATACTTTGTATGTAAAAGGTATAGCCTTCATATCTTTGGCCCCTATTTTGATTTGACTGCCTGAAACTGGGGCCCTTTCCTGAAGTCCAAAGATTAGCTTCACTATGTCCGGAAGAAAAGGAGTATTTTCCCCCCATGTGATTGCATCGCCGTTTATTTTAATTTTGTTCTCTACAAGAAAATCATAGAGATGCCGATTCGAAAAGATGGCGGGGATTTCATAAGGTAATACATCAGAAAGAATCACTCGCTCTTTTTTATTAGTAATTGTTGTTTTTCTTCGTTTCACTTCGATAATCCTATTTCCATACTTTTACTATGCTCTTTAAATCTTGTGCTGTGAAAGGGGAAAATTTTTTGGTTTCAAAACCTTCATTAAAACTATATTTTCTTAAGCGCTGCTTTACTTGTTGAAGACTAACTTTTTTGTTGATCTCATTATCTAAATATCTATCTACTCCAATTAAGTCTGTATTGTCGGTCAGCTCACTATTGGAGTAATAAATACCAACGAGGATATTGTTTTTGTTATTTAAAAGACTAGTGTTCCCGGTCAAGTATCTCACCCTTTTTACCAATAGCTTGCGAGCTTTTTTCTCATCGAATCTCGAAAGTCTTACATATTCATCAAACGCAGAGCTAATGCGTTTTTTGTATTTAGCAGTCTTTCTCTTTGTGAGTTTAGTCTTGATCTCACCATTCCCGAAATGAATCTTATATCCCAGATAGTCAAACTCGTGAGACGAGTCCCCGTTTCTCAGATCGAAGACGTGTGTTTTGTCACTATTTAGTGCCAATTTATACTTCTTCCCCACAATCGACTTTAGTTCGTCTATTAAATCTACATTATAGAGGGTAGCCGTCGGAGTGAATATTATCACTATATCGTCGACATACCGTGCATAATACGTAACTCCAGGCAATGCTTTGATATCTTTGTCGACATCCCTCATATATAACTCAGCCAAATATGCACTAACACCAATCCCCCTAGGAATTCCTGTAACGCTCCCTGATTTTGCTTTATACTCATTCAAGATTTGTCGTAAAAGTTTTCTGGAAAACGGAGTCAGCAGGTTGTCGCCATTAATTCTCTCAAGTAAAGATTGATGAGGAATACTCTCGTAGAAATCTTTAATGTCCATTCTCACAACGTATTTGGGGAACCTGTCATTAAGTAGTGCCTTAACTTGAGCCACAATGGAAGACCTATTTGCCTGCTTTACTCCGAATAAATTAGCAACATTGCGTTGCAGCTGTTTCATGGAAAAATAGTGCTCGGGGGTATCTTGAGGGGTATAAATTGGTTTGCTATTGGGAATATCTGTTCTCTTTAGTTTAATTTCGAAACTTCGGTCTACAACCCTATCACTTAAGTTCTGGAGTTCTTTCATAAGCAAATCTTCTTTGGTTTGCTTCAGATTATCCAGTTTTTCTTTCAGCGTATCTATTTCATCTTGGGGGACACTGCTGGACTTTTTCTTCTCTTTGATGTCTGCGTTACACTGCTTTATTTGCTCCGTTACCGCAACAGTATTTGGGAAATACCGTCCTTCCAAATAAACGCCCTTTCTATTCTCTTGATCCAGAATTCTCCTGAAACTGGCAGCAGAAAAAGATTGATCTAACATCCCAGATCCTAGGCCTAACATGAGTTATTGAATTACGTTTGTATTTTTGTAAATTCTACCGCCATCTTGGCAGCTTGTCAAATCCATCATCGGAAGTCCCGAAATCTAACTTGGGCAGTTGTAATCGAATATCGGCGCAGCAAATTCGCCGAGAGATATTGACATCTGTTAACCTTGTGGGGTATTTTGTAAGCACTCAGTACAACGATATATAATAGAATACTGTGACGAAGATTGATATGCACTTAGCTACGGTATTCAGGGAGGGGAAACATGGATAAGAGCCTTACGATGGTATATTGGAGAGGTGACACCTTCTGGCTGGGCAAACTTATTGAGTATCCCGAAATTATGACCCAGGGCGAAACAGTGGAGGAACTAGAGGAGAATTTGCGGGATGCCTACAAAATAATAGTCATGGAGGATGTCCCTGAGGATTATCAGGGCAAAGAAATTCCGGTATTAAACACCGCTTTCTTCGGACAGGTCTAAAGACCTGTCCCTACATCTGGATTCCGGTTGGAGTTTATCCGCCAAAGGCGGGGCGGAATGACGAGTGAGGGAGTAAGCACTGAAGTATAAATAGCAAAGTGTTCGGGTAGGGATGGCCGACGTCGGCCATCCCTACCCCATACAGTTCACCGCTGTCCAGAATGACATTGTGGTAGCCTGCTCACTCCAGTCCCACCCGCTCGAAGATTGCACTGCCGTTTCTTGGGTGCCAGTGGCAATTGAATGCAATTCACCGCCGGAAAGCGTGACCTCGCGGGCGGCCAGCAGCAAGTCCGAGAAATTGCCTTCGCCGTTCCAGGCTTTCACGGCCTTTCGATGTATGCTGGCCAGCCTGTTAAGCCAAACTCGAATAAGACCAGATACCATCAGCGTTTGACCAGACGCAGGTTGGTGGAGGATCTGCTAAGGGTTTGAGGGGGGATTAAGCATCGCTTGTATCCTCCGCTCAACCACCGAACTTGCTATCACAGCTGCCTGCAGTTTATCAACAAGTTCTGCACTCATTGTGTCTTTCAACTTGAGTTTCCCCTGAGAATATTTCCCTACAAGCTCGGAGGTTTTCTTCTCCCAGACGTTATTGCAATTCACTATAGACCCTGTTCTGAAGTCCGGATATTCTTCAGGTGAGATTTCCACCAGCGTTTCCTCAGGGCAATTTCTGCGTTTGACCTTGTTAGTTCTTGAGGAACAGCACACGAGCAGGAGAATTTCGTCTGTCTTGGGGTCAGTGTTGATCACTATAAAGTAATGTGGTTCACTGGAGGATAGCGTCTCCTCTTCAAAATAAAAGACAGCGCCTCGCTTGAGGACAGCACGAACTGCAATCTCCGGGGGAAAATCCACTATTCCTATCCCAAAAGTCTCTCAATTTCGGCAGTCTCTTTGAGTTCCTCCCTCAGGGCTTCCCTTTCCTCGGCATCTAAATCGTAACATCGGTTCACATCATCAACTGGATCATTAAGGAAATCCTCAATGACCATGTCGACCCTCTTCGTCGATTCATCCTGCAAGGAGTGCTGGTGCTTTTGCCACTCAGGATATTTGTGGGTGAGATCTGCCAGTGCAAATTGATCCAGGTGCCCAAAGTTATTCCAGGTAAAGTCCAGCGCCTCTATGTCAGAATCGGAAAAGACCTCCAGGTCGGGGGATTCGACTGATCTGATATCATACCGCTCAACGGTGGCAATATATCGGGAGGCATATTTTTCATCCTTTTCGCTCACGACGTTGCTAAATTCAGAGATATCCTTCGTGCCAGAGGGAACTGGCCCATGATACATGGCAAAATAATCATCCTTGGTAATCAGGCGACCATACTTCCGCAGATGGTAGCGATCAGCAAAATATAATAGCTTTAGTGCCTTCATTCTATTAATCCGGCCGCCGGCCTTCCGGGCCAGGAAGTTCAAGGCTTGAGTGGCTTTTTGAGGGTCAAAAAGAGAGGGGAACGTAGAGGGCATAGTGACCTACCTCCTTTTACTTATCCATCTTCATTTTACCACACACGTCAAGTATGTAACCAAAAATCCCCGTTTCTTCAAAGGAAGAACAATAGGTGGAGGGAGACTAAAGTCTCCCCTACCCAACCAGCCCATATTTTCGTAGCAATGGCACTTCCAAAACTCGACCAGTAGAATCCATGGATTAAGGTTACTTCGAGCCCTTAACAAATTAAGATTTTTTGTATAAAACATGATCAAAAATATACAAAAAGTTCAGAGAGTTTGGGGAAAGGTATGGATGGTTTTGAGCGCAGGAAGGAACGTAACAAGGACCACATCCGGCAGGTGGCGCTTGACCTCTTCCGGGCCCACGGGTTCAAGAAGGTGAGCATCAGCGACATTCCCGGGAAGGTACCGATTCAGGATTTCTGGTCACGAGATTCCGTGTCAAGCTATGATGGCCGCCTACGGCGGACACCTTGAAATAAGCTTTCATCGAAAAAAGCTCATCTTGTTAAGTCCTGCTCTGCATTCTGCCCGATAAGTGCTGCGGACCGTATACCGCCACGATGATAATCGCCAGCACCCATAATAGACCAACCGTCAGCGCGAATGCGAGTCTCAATTCTTCTGCCGTAGAAAATGCTGGCAAAGCTACATACAATGTGCTGTCGAACGCAGTATGGTATAATATGGCAATTAACAAACTTCCCTTTGTATGGTTATACACCCAGGTATATAGAATAGCCACAGCGGGAGACCCTATCATGAACCAGAGGACCGACTGGTCGTGCTGGCCTGCTCCCGCAATCCAGAACGCTGGCAGGTGCCATAATCCCCACATCACACCAACTATCAGACTAGCGGCCAGGGCGCTGTGCCTGGAAAGCAGCTTTGGCAATGCAAATCCCCGCCAGCCTAATTCTTCTGATACCGGGCCGCCGAGAAAAATGATGATAGGGAGCATGCCTGCCAATGAACCCAACTGCTTGAGCAAATCTATCTCTATACTTTCTCCACTGAAGAGAGGATACAGCCCCATTGCACAGGCTGCTACCAGAGCCGTTGAAAACAGCGCAAAAGCATACCATTGGACGCCGACACGCCACGTTAAAAGCCGTTTGAACAATTCCCTGATACCCGACTTCCCTCCCTTGATCCCTGCCATTATGACTCCTGCCAAACTTGGCCCATATCCCGCGAGTATGAACAGGAAAAAGGGGATATCGAAAGGGAGAATACCTTGCGAAGATAGAGCGATGGGAACCCAAAACAGCCACGAGATTCCAAAAGCCAAAATAAAGAAAGCTATGATTGGATGTCGTTGTGGTGATGCGCGTGTCGAAAGAGACATGCTGCAGCCTTTTTCGGACAGGTCTAAAGACCTGTCCCTACATCTGGATTCCGGCTTTGGCCGGGATGATATTGTGATGGCCTGATTACTCCAGCCCCACCCGCCCGAAGATCGCATTAATGTTTTTAAGGAAAAAATTATAATCGAATATCGAGCGCAGCTCATCGTCGGAGAGGGTGACCTCGGGATCGGCGAGCAGTAAGTCGAGGAAGTTGCCTTCTCCTTGCCAGGCTTTCATGGCATTCCGCTGTACGAGTTCGTAGGCCTCATGCCTGCTGAACCCTTTCTGCTCGATCAGTGCGGTGAGCACCCTTTGGGAAAAGATCAAACCGCCAGTGAGCTCTACATTGCGACGCATATTCTCGGGATAGACCTGGAGTCCTTTCATGACATAGGTGAAGATGCTCAGCATGTAGTCCAGTGCCAGGCAGGAGTCGGGCAGGATTATACGTTCAGTGGAAGAGTGACTTATATCTCTCTCATGCCATAGAGAGATGTTTTCCATGGAAGCTGTAGAGTGGCCCCGAATGAGTCTGGCCAACCCGCAGATGCGCTCACACAGCTCGGGGTTGCGCTTATGGGGCATGGCCGATGAACCCGTTTGGCCTTCCTCGAAGGGTTCTTCAACCTCCAGGGTCTCGGTGCGTTGCAGACTCCTTATCTCGGTGGCGAATTTCTCCAGTGAGCTGGCGATCAGCCCCAGCGTGGTGATAAACTCGGCATGGCGGTCGCGCTGGATGATCTGACTCGAGACCCTGGCAGCTTCGAGACCTAACTTGCCGCAGGCGATGTCCTCAACCTCCAATGGTACTGTAGCATGTGTGCCTACTGCCCCTGATATCTTGCCTACCGAAATCTCGCTTTTGGCTTCAGCAATCCTCTTCTGATGGCGCTTCAACTCCTCATGCCAGAGTGCCATCCTGAGTCCGAACGTGGTAGGCTCAGCATGAATACCATGAGTTCGTCCCATCATCATTGTATGTTTATGTTCTAATGCTTTTCGTCGAATAGCAGAGGCAAGCCCTTCAAGGTCGCGCTCCAGAATGTCGGTAGCCTCACGCATCTGGATGCTTAACGCGGTGTCCATGATGTCGGACGAAGTGAGTCCCAGGTGTATGAAGCGTGCCTCTTCGCCGAGGCTTTCCGAGACGGCCTTAAGGAATGCTGTCACATCGTGATGGGTAACCTCGAGGATTTCCTTCATCCGCTCGATGTTCAGGGTGGCCTTCTTTATTTTCGGGATTTCCTCTTTGGGGATGACACCGACTTCGGCCCATGCCTCGCAGACGGCCAATTCCACCTGAAGCCATTTATCGAATTTGTTCTTTTCCGACCAGACCTGAACCATCTCAGGTCGTGAGTATCTCTCGATCATGAAGTTATCCCTCCGCGAGCCTCTGGCGGTATTCTTCGTAAGATTTTCTTATTTCGTAGTGTTTCAACCCTAGAATCTGGGCGGCGAGCAAGGCAGCATTTTTGGCACCTCCCACTGCAACGCAGGCCACGGGCACTCCGGGGGGCATCTGGACAATGGAGAGGAGGGAATCCAGTCCTCCCATTTCCCCTGAAGCGAGGGGAATTCCTATGACGGGGAGTGTGGTCCAACTGGCGATAACGCCGGGCAGATGGGCTGCCTTCCCCGCCCCGGCGATGATGATCTCGATGCCTCGCTCATGGGCATTTTGAGTATACTCCTGGACCTTTACCGGAGTACGATGGGCGGATATTACATTTACCTCATACTCAACACCAAGTTGGGCAAGCGCATCAAGCGCCGGCTGCATCACCTCGGAGTCCGACTTTGAACCCATTACTACGCCGACTAGTGGCATCGCACAGCTCCTCCATTGCTATTTAGCATTGACGATTCCGATATCCTTCCTGTATTGACACCCTTCAAAGCGGATACGCTCCGCGTTTTCATAGACTTTAGAACGGGCATCAGAATATGTCTTGCCTGTAGCGACGACGGTAAGCACCCGGCCGCCGGATGTTATGATCTGTCCTGATTCATTGTTCTTTGTGCCGGCATGGAACACGAGGACATCGTCATTGACATTATTCAGTCCTTCTATCGGGAACCCTTTCTCGTAACTGCCCGGATAGCCGCCTGAGGCCATCACTACTCCCACGCACACCTCATCTTTCCACTGAATATTCATTTGGTCCAGCTTTTCGTTAGTCACCGCCTGTATGATGTCCACGAGATCGGTTTCAAGCAAGGGGAGCACGACTTGGGTCTCCGGGTCGCCGAAACGGGCGTTGAATTCCAGGACCTTTGGCCCCTCTGAGGTTATCATGAGTCCCGCATACAGCACTCCCTTGTAGGCAATACCTGCCTGTTCGAGGGCCTTTATCGTGGGATTGACAATGGTCTTCATCACCTGCTCTGAGAGCTCGGGAGTGAAGAACTCGGAGGGGCTGTAGCTGCCCATGCCGCCGGTGTTGGGGCCCTGGTCGTTGTCCAGAGCCCGCTTATAGTCGCAGGCGGAGATCATGGGAACTGTCGTTTTCCCATCCGTGAAAGACACAAGGCTTACCTCTTTGCCTACCAGGCATTCCTCGATTACGACTCTGTCTCCTGCATCACCGAAGATGCGCCTTTCCATCAAATCGGAGAGGACCTGCAGTGCGGACTCTTGAGATTCGACGGTAATAGACCCCTTGCCTGCGGCGAGCCCATCGGCTTTTATCACGAGCGGGAAAGACTGCTTCTTGACATAATCTGATGCATCGGCAATCGAGGTAAAAGTGGCGCTCTCGGCGCAGGGTATATTGTGTTTTTGCATCAGGTCCTTGGCGAATGCCTTGCTTCCCTCGATCTGCGCTGCTTGCGCGTCGGGTCCGAAAGCGGGAATGCCCACCTCTTGAAGGGCATCAACAATGCCCGACACCAGCGGGGCTTCGGGGCCTACGATCACCAAATCTATTCTATTGTCCTGGGCTGCTTTGGTCAGAGATGGGATATCGTCGGCTGCTACATCCAGGTTCTCCCCGATTGTTGCGGTGCTGGCATTGCCGGGAGCTATGAAAAGCTTGTCCACCCTGGGGCTCTGGGCGATCTTCCAGGCGAGGGTATGCTCCCTGGCTCCGTTGCCGATGACGAGGATTCTCATGGTGCGTTGCTCACTTCTCGCTTATCCTTGGTGTCATGTCAGGCTAATAGCTAACCAATTTGTCATTCTGTGTTTGATCCGCAATCTCTTTAATCCCCCTAAATCCCCCTTTACCAAAGGGGGACTAAGGGGGATTGCCATTCGCCTCTGGCGAGCCGGAATGAAATTGGAGATTGTTCTTGTCACCATAACGCCAGCTTAGCGGAATTTACTCCGTAGTTTGCATTTCAGCGTTTTCCGCCTCAGGGGGCAACTCAATGGAGACAGGTTCATTATAGCTGTGATAGTTTGCCACTATATCCATCGTCATTTCCATTTTCCCGCCTTCAGAAGTCGGCATCTGCATTGCTTCCGGGCTTATTTCCATAGTTATCTGTGTTTCCTCTTTTACGGGCAAAAAGGTATCTTTGTCGATCCATTGTTTGAGGTCCATACTCTGAATTATCTCGTCCAGGTTGGATGGCTTATCCTGGGTTGTTTGGCCCGGCCATTGCTGTTGGATTAGCTCCCACATCTTCTCCTTGCTCGGTGTAAACTCGACTGCATAGCAGCTTACGTTTTCAACTGTTTCCTCACCCGATATTGCGATTTGTGACTCTTCCAGGAGTTCGATTTGTTGGTTAATGCGATTTTCCCAGGAGCCTTCGGGCATTGGGCTTTTGGTCCATTGCTCCGGCGTTCCAGGGACACTCATTTTCATATACATCGCATCAGCCAGGGAATATATCGTCATTCGCCCCTGGACTGATTGGGAATCTTCTTCCTGTTGGGGCATATCCATGCTTATAATGACCGTCATTTGCATTCTTTTATTGACTCTGTCCACTTTCCCTGACATGTCGTATGCCATACTCATGTCGAGTTTTTGCTCGCTGGTCTCCCCGCTCATGTCTACCGACATCTTCATGTCGAACTGGGAAGTTTTCACCCCTTCTTGCGCGCTGATGGCTTTCTCGACCAGTTCTTGCTGGGTAATCTCGCCATCACCTTCTTGGGTCACGCTCTCACCTGCCTGGTTGCAGCCAACCAGGGCAAGCACGACAACGGCTATCAGTAGCACACATGTTATAGTCTTTAGTATCGATTTCATATTTACCCCCTATCATTCCCACTCAATTGTAGCTGGCGGCTTGGAGGAGATATCATACACAACTCGATTCACGCCCTCGACTTCGTTGACGATACGATTGGAGATGTGGGCCAGCAAATCGTAGGGCAAGCGTGCCCAGTCAGCGGTCATTGCGTCCTCGGAAGTAACTGCCCGGATGGCTATTGCGTGCTTGTATGTCCGGTAGTCTCCCATTACCCCCACGCTTCTAAGCGGTGTCAGAACGGCGAAGCTCTGCCACAACTGCCTGTAGAGCTTCGCCTTCTTTATCTCGTTCATCACTATCCAGTCGGCGGCGCGCAGGGTCTCCAGTCGTTCCTTTGTGACCTCGCCGATTACCCGAATGGCCAGTCCGGGCCCCGGGAATGGCTGCCGCCAGACCATTTCCTCGGGAAGGCCGAGAGTAGTCCCTACCTGCCTGACTTCGTCCTTGAACAGGTACCGAAGCGGCTCAATAAGTTTGAGGTTCATGGCTTCAGGCAAGCCACCTACATTGTGATGCGTTTTTATCGTCGATGATGACCTGCTTACGGTAGCTGTGCTCTCTATGACATCGGGGTAGAGGGTCCCCTGGGCCAGGAAATCAACCTCTCCAATGGTGTTCGCTTCCTCCTCGAAAACCTTTATGAACTCATTGCCGATTTTGCGGCGCTTTTCCTCGGGGTCGATAACTCCGCTCAGCGTTTCCAGAAACCTGTCGGTGGCGTCGACGTAGTGGACGTTCATCTTGAGGTTATTGCGGAATGTCCTGAGTGAGCGCTCAATCTCCTCCCGGCGAAGAAGGCCGTTGTTCACGAAAATCGCCGTTAACTGGTCGCCGATAGCTCTATGTACCAAAGTGGCAACAACAGAGGAATCAACCCCACCTGAAAGCGCACAGACCACTTTCCCTTTTCCAACCTTCTTTCTTATGCGGGTGATTTGCTGTTTGACGAAATCCTGGGGGGTCCATGTCCCTTCGGCCCGACAGATCCTGAAGAGGAAGTTGGCCAGGATATCCTTGCCCTGCGGGGTATGCACGACCTCGGGATGGAACTGTATACCGATAATCTTATTATCGTTTGCGATGGCGGCCAGCGGGGAATTTTCAGTATATCCAATATTGTGGAATCCGGGTGGCATTTCAATAAGCTGATCCCCATGGCTCATCCATACCGGTATTGCATCGGATAGGCCATCAAACAGGGGCACATCCGTGTCGTTTTTGTAGAGCATAGCCAGGCCGTATTCGTGCTTTTCCGCCAGGGCGACCTGCCCGCCAAGCTGATATGCGGTTGCTTGCAGCCCGTAACATATGCCGAGAACGGGGAGTCCGCTCTCGAAAACGTAGTTGGGAGCCAGTGGTGCCCCTTTATCATAGACGCTGCCAGGGCCTCCAGAGAGGATAAAACACACCGGGTTTAGCTTTTGTACCTTTTCCCAGGGGGCATCGTACGAGACAACCTCGGAGTAGACTCCGCATTCGCGGACGCGGCGGGCAATCAGCCAGCTGTATTGTGATCCAAAGTCAATGACCACGGCTGATTTTTCGGTAGGTTTACCTTTGCTTTGCTTGGAATACACTGTGCGTCCCCTAAGTCTGTCCCGAGCGAAGCGAGGGAGTCGATTCCAGCTTATCATTGTGATATACTGTAGTCAAGTTGCCACAACACTTCTCTCATGTTTAGCTATGACACTGGAACTACAGAGAGCCATTCAGATTTTACGAGACGGGGGCGTGGTAGCTTACCCTACGGATACAGTCTACGGTGTCGGAGCAGAGGCCTTTAACAAGCTTGCTGTGGAGAGGATCTACCGGATAAAGCAGCGCCCCTCCCATCAACCCCTCCCGCTCCTGGTGGCTGAGACAACAGAGCTTCAGCAGGTAGGCGAGATAACTGAACTGGCTCACCACTTGATTGAGCGTTTCCTCCCGGGAGCTCTCACGCTGGTCATGAAGAGGGCAGAAGGGGCGCCGCGGTGGCTGGCCGGAGAGGATGACAAAATAGCCGTGCGTATTCCCGATCACCAGCTTACGATTTCCCTTATTCAGGGAGTTGGGAAGCCTATTGTGGGAACGAGCGCTAACCTGTCAGGCATGCCCAGTCCGGTTACCGCTGAAGATGTGCGGCAGCAGGTTGGCAACGAGGTTGATTTCATTCTGGACGGTGGGAGGTGCTCGGGAGGGGTGGAGTCGACTGTGGTTGACGTGACGGACCTTTACCCTGTAGTGTTGAGGGAAGGGGCTATCAGCATGAAGCAGATCGAAAAGGCATAGAGGCAAAGAAGCGGAGGTGACTGGATGCATATCGCTATCGGCAGCGACCATGCGGGATTCAATATGAAGCAGGTAGTTAAGGGGGTGCTGGCTGAGCTGGGGCACACATATGAGGATTTCGGGTGTTTTAACACGGACTCCGTTGACTACCCGGATATCGCCTTTCCCCTGGCCGACGCAGTGGTGGCCGGACGGTTCCAGCAGGGCATCCTGATCTGTAGTAACGGAATAGGGATGAGCATTGCGGCCAACAGGATCTCAGGGGTCAGGGCTGCGATTTGCCACGACACGTTCAGCGCGCGTCGGGCGCGTGAGCACAACGACGCCAACGTGCTGTGTCTGGGGGGTGGGGTGGTGGGGGAGGGGGTTGCGCGAGATATCGTCGCAACCTACTTCAGCTTTCAGTTTACAGGCGGAAGGCATGCTCGCCGGCTGGAGAAACTGCAGTCACGGGACTAACAGTCAAAATCAGATTTACTGACGAATCTCTGCCCCAACTTCCTTTTTAATCTCCGCCAGAATCCGCTCCTGCATCTTGTCCACCTCTTCGTCAGTCAGGGTATGCTCAGGGGAATAGTACCGGATGGAGAAGGCCAGCGACTTTTTCCCCTTCGGAACCTGTTCGCCCGTGTAGACATCGAACACGGTAGCGCTCTTTACCTGAGAATACCCGTAAATGATGTCCAGAATCCGTTGTGCAGGTACATCGGTAGCCACCAACAGGGCCAGGTCCCGGTCGTTGGTGGGAAACCTCGGCAGTGCCTGGAACCCTTTGGTGCGCTCCGCAAATGGAAGTAACTTGTCCACATCGAGCTCGAAGAAACACACCGGCTCAGATGAGATATCGAACTCAGCGGCTATATCGGGGTGGAGTTCGCCGATAACGCCTACATTTTCCCCGTTGACGGAAATGCTGGCCGTGCGACCGGGCAGTAGAATGGGGTCATCGGATGGCTCGAACCTGGCTTCCGCGCCCAGGCGTTCGAACAACGTGTCCAGTATGCCCTTGGCGTAGTAGAAGTCTAGAGCGCCTTCTTCTCCCAACCAAGACCTTCCAAATCGAGGGCCGCCCAGTATCCCTCCGAGAGTCTCTCTCTCATATGGCAAATCCCCCTCTCGAGGCAAATAGACCTTCCCAACTTCGAAGAGCATAACGCCATGATCTTGATGTCTTTCGGCATTGGCAAAGACCTTTAACAATCCTCCACGCAGGTCGATGCGCAGTAATTCTTGCTCACGACTCAGCGGATTGGCAACCCGCAGCGGTTCACCGGACTCCCCCTGATATCTTGTCTTTTCCAGTATATCCCGGCTGGTCAAAGAGTAATTGATAACCTCCTGCATTCCACAGCCTGACAGGATGTCCTGTATCTGTTCTCGCAGAAAACGAAGCGGGGTTGGCTCGTGGTGGGGCACCTCTGCGCTGAGCATGGTCGTGGGAATCTGGTCATAGCCTATGATGCGCGCCACCTCTTCGACCAGGTCATCAGCGAGCCTGATATCCGTACGCCAGTAAGGCGGCCAAACGGATAGCTCTGAATCGCTGGTGTGCTCACAGGTGAACCCCAGGGATTCGAGGGCTTCCTTGATCCTCTCGATCCCGAAGTCGACACCCAACACCTGCTTTGCCCGCTGTGCGGAGAGCAGAACAGGCTCCTTTTGGGCAGGGCGTCCCGGGTACGCATCGACGATTCCCCTGGCTATTTTTCCCCCGCCGAATCGGGCCATGAGATCGAGGGCGCGTTGTAAGGCGGGTATCGTAAGGTTGGGACTGATACCTTTGTCAAAACGAGAGGAAGCTTCGCTCGCAAGTCCAAGTCTGAATGACGTACGGCGTATGTTCACATTATTGAAATTGGCCGATTCCAGAAGAATCGTAGTAGTCCTTTCCGTGATCTCGCTTTCCGTCCCTCCCATCACCCCCGCCAGCGCGACGGGGTATTCCTCGTCGGCGATTACCAGCGTATCCCTGTTGAGTTGACGGTCCTGGCCATCCAGCGTAACGAGCTTCTCATCATCTCGCGCGCGCCGGACGATTATCTTTCTCTCCTTGACCCCTTCGTAATCAAACGCATGCAGGGGCTGCCCGTATTCCAGCATCACGAAATTGGTCACATCCACGATGTTGCTGATCGGACGCTGCCCCGCCGCCAGAAGGCGTTCCTGCATCCATTGCGGAGACGGGGCAATTTTAACGTCCTGGATGATGCCAGCGGAATACCGCGGACAGAGGTCCGGATCGACGATCTCGATCGAGATCATGTCCTCCGTTGAGACATCCTGTTCCCGATATTGAGCCTCGGGCAGATGCAAATCGGACCCTGTGAGGGCAGCCACTTCACGTGCGATGCCGATCATGCTAAGGCAGTCGGGCCTGTTGGGTGTTACACTTACATTGAGAACTGTGTCTCCCATATAATCAGCAAGGGGCTTTCCGGTCGGAGCATCGCCGGGCAGGACCAGTATCCCTTCATGGTTCTCGGAGATGCCCAGTTCCTTCTCGGAGCAGACCATACCCTCCGAGCGCACGCCACGTATCTTGGCCGGTTTGAGTTTCATGAGTTCGCCGGTGTGCCCGTCATAGAGCCTAGCTCCTACTTTGGCATAGGCTATCTTTTGCCCTGGCGCGATGTTGGGAGCCCCGCAGATCACTGTCCACTGCTCCTGGCCCAGATCAACGGTGGCAAGCTGAAGTTTATCCGCGTTTGGATGCTTGTCCAGTCCGAGCACCTCACCGACAAGAATGTTCTCCCACCCGGCGCCAATTGTCTCGACCTCATCGACCTCCAGTCCGGCCATGGTGAGCTTATACGCCAGATCATCCACCGGTATGTTTACGTCGACGTAATCTTTAAGCCACTTCAGTGAAACCTTCATTTAATCTCCTCAATAGACCCCATATACTTTTTCCTACTTCCCATCACTGAGTTGTATTATCTCCTCGCTACGGCGATGATATCAACCCCGAATGAGAGCAACCCAATTGAAAATAGTCCAGTTTTCAGTACTTTCCCCCTTAAGATAAGGGGGATAAAGGGGGTTATGAATATTCCTCAATTCCCTCAATAGCCTGAATCATTGTAACGGATTGTCTCAGCGGACCCGGTTCATGAGTTCGGATGTAGCTCACTCCGTGCAGGTACGCCCAGATCTCCGCTGCAAGTGTGCCAATTCCTCTCGACTCCACGGGCTGGTTGAGAACCTCCCCGATCACCGACTTTCGTGACACCGAGACGTAGATATCCCTGTCAAACTTCTTGAGATTTTCGATATGGCGAAGGGCCATCAGGCTGGACTTTGCCCCGCCAATGAACAGTCCCATGCCAGGATCGATAATTATATTATCATCCGGTATGCCGGCCTCGTGCAAGGCCTTAAGCCGGTTGGAAAAGAAGTTCTCCATCTCGTCCATGACAGTGGTGTGGTCCCGGGATGTTGCTCTCGCACGAACATCCGGGTTGCGGTTGAACATGATAACCACAGGGATATCGGCTTCTTTTACCACTTTAATCGCTTCCTCGTCTGTCAGTCCGTTCACATCGTTTATCATATCAACCCCGAGTGAGATGGCTTGTTTCATCACCTCGGGCTTATACGTGTCGGCGGATATCCTAATGTCTTGTTCCTTTAATGCCTGTATGACAGGGGTAAGTCGCTTTATCTCTTCCTCAACTGTTATCTTCTCGCTGTTCACGCTGGTTGCCTCAGCACCGATGTCTATGATGTCTGCACCATCAGCGGCCAGTTTAAGTCCCTGCTCAATGGCGTGCTGGGTATCCAGGTATCGCTTGCCGTCGGAGAAGGAGTCTGCAGTGACGTTAAGAATGCCAACGATATTGAGAGGTCTTGGTGATGTATTCATCATGACTGGCTAAAAGTTCAAAATTAAGTCTTTCCAGATGGCATTCTCTTGAGGAGGGGTTTGAGCATGGCCGGTACAACGAGCGTTGTCATAAGACTTACGAACACAGCAGCGCCATAGAGTGTTTGACCTATTGCTCCGGACAAAAGCCCCACGCTGGCCACGATAAGCCCTACCTCTCCTCGGGGGACCATCCCAATTCCGGTTATTAAGGCACTGTTGTTGGAGAGCTTACCTTGAAGCTTTGCAGGTATGTAGCATCCTACCAATTTACCGATTATCGCTGCCACGAACAAGAGAAGAGCAATGCCAATTCCCGGAAGGAGTGCGGGAACGTCAACCTGCATTCCGCAGTAAACGAAGAAAAAAGGAGATATGAACATCATTATTGGCCTTGTCCTCTCGATTATCTCTTCCCTCTCCGCGCATGCGCTGAACATCAGTCCTGCTACATATGCCCCCACCACAGGATGCAGATTGACCTTGGTCACTGCCCAGGCGATGAGAAAGCCAAATATAAGCGCAAATATAGGAGCTGTACCGGATCTCTTGAACGGACCTAGAATGAAGCGGGAGATATATCTGTGAAATTTGACACCTATCATAAGGAGTGCAAACCATACGGCAAAGCCGATGACCGCGATCTTTATGGCATCAAAGGCGATCGCGCCACCGCTGATGCTCTCTCCTGACTGTAGCATGCCGTTTATCGATACCACCACTGAGAGGATAACAATGCCGATTATGTCATCGATAACAGCGCCAACGAGGATGGTCGTTCCTTCTTTAGTCTGTAGCTTGCCCATCTCCATTAAAATGCGGACGGTGATTCCAATGCTTGTTGCCGTTAGGACTGCTCCCATGAAGAGCCATCCTGAAAGACCTTTTTCGGGATAGAGAATCCAAGTGATAACATACCCGAAGACGAAGGGGAATATGACTCCGCCGAGAGCTACCAGCGCCCCTGTTAATCCTTGTCGCATAAATGCATTGACATCCGTTTCCGCCCCTGCTACAAACAGCAAGACGACGACAGCTATCTCTGAGATTACTTCCATTACGTTGAAATGCTCGACCCCGAATGCGCTGATGGTGGCAAAATTTAGTATGACGGGATCATTAACGAAAGCTCCGAGAGCAAAGGGGCCGATGATAATGCCGGCTATGAGTTCGCCTAAAACAGGGGGTTGCTTGAGATAACGCTCAAACACTTCGCCCATGATTCTGGCCGCGATTAGAACCAGAGCGAACGTCAGGATGAATTTATAGTATATACTCAGTTCCATTTATGGCTTCAAGTGTTCAGGTGGTAAAACCTTTCCTAGATTATCTTGTTTGAACATCCAGGTCAAGACCGCCAGGGCTAATATTGCGTTGTCTTATCCCTTGACCTTTACAGGTATGCCGGCGGCCATGACATAAACCTGGCTCGCGTGCTTGGCCAGAAGTTGGTTTACCTTGCCCAAAAGGTCCCTATAGTCTCTGGATAGCTTATCCCCGGGAACAATCCCCAGTCCTACCTCGTTGGAGATAGCGATGAACGTGCTTCCCCAACCATCTAGGCATTGGACCAGTTCCTCTATCTCTTTGAGGACATTTTCTCCATTGCCGGAAACTACCAGGTTGGAAACCAGAAGTGTAATGCAGTCGAGGAGCACTACCTCGACGTTGGGGAGATGCTCCGGTAATTCTTGAGCTACATTATGGCTTACTTCCAGAGTACGCCAGTGTTTGGGGCGGAGGCGTTTGTGGTCGTTGATTCGCTCTGTCATATCCTCATCCAGTGGCTCTGCGGTGGCTACGAAAAGGACCTGTTCCCCTAGATCGCTTGCCAGAGTCTGAGCGAAAGTGCTTTTGCCGCTCCGGGCACCACCCAGAATGAGAATGAATTCACTGCTCATTTTTGTAACTTGGACGCGGAATGATGTTACTAGCGTTCTGTTGGTATTGTACGCAATTCAGATCTGTAATTACAACCTGATCAACTGTAGCGTTGCTGTGGGCTACTTACTTATCGGGGTTCCACCGCCCGAACGAGAGCCGGTAAAGGATATAATCGAAAGTGTTTCCCCAAAGGTTGCCAATGCGGATCATCCGTAGTGCAAGTTCTACATTGTCGGTGGTGTTGGCCCCATACTGTTCTATCATTCGCTCCCTGGCCTCTGTGTCAGGTTGCCCGTTTGTCTCGGCCCAGTGCTGTGCGTATAGCAATGCTGGTATCTCTCCATCCGGACTTCCATTGAACATGCCTTTCCCCAGCGACTCTATCTCTTCTTGCGAAACTCCTTTATCCAGAGCCTGGCGGGCATGGGCGTAGGAGCAGTATCGACAACCATTTACCTCTGTAACGGTCAGCATCAAGCGCTCACGGAAGGCTGGATCGATGGTTTCCCCGCGCATCAGAGGCCGTATTTCCCTGAACCGTGACATAGTGGCATGCATATCAGCGATTATTTCACTGAGCCCTGTGTAGGTTCTGCGTCTAAACTTGTCCATTGTCTATCTGCTCGCGAATAGGCCTGTAATAATGATCCGTGGTGCAATTATATCAGACGCCATGATGTAACACTACTTGAGGAGATGTAGTGCCAAATTATCCAGCTAATTGACCAAATTGGGATATTGCAAAACCCAATCGCGTGTGGTATCCTTTGGGCAAATTGCACATCATCTTGCAAGACTAAAAAGTAGGAAAGGAGTGATAACATGGCAAAGGAGATTATCCTCTACAATCTGGCGGAGAATGTGACCGACGAGGAGTACAAAGAATACG
>JBKGZM010000003.1:0-70811 GCA_046545575.1 Dehalococcoidia bacterium | reverse complement strand
TCCATGTACTTTATGTTTCTTAACTCTTCTTCTGCTTGTTCCGTTATCCTGTTGAGCCCTTGATCGATTGCCAGTGCAAAGTCAGGGACGTCCAGACCTCTTCCGGATCCACTCGTCATCGCGAGCACGCTGCCCATACTCCAGCCACCTACAGCACCGCCGTACCCGCGCCCTTCCTCTCTCTTCCGCCACGGGGGGAAAAGAATTCCGGTTTGAATGAATGGCCACAGCCTTTCATCATCATATAATTCGCCCCTTCGACGGTTGAGATTGTCAGCTCTGGTTCTCCAAAACTCGTCCAATGACCTAAGTTCAGCTTCCTCCTCATCAGACATAAGTAATCCTTGCTCTTTAAGGTCTCGTAGCTCTTCCTTAGGCCATGTCGGACACGTAGCCTCAAGCCCGAATGGTTTGCTAGCCGGGTTGCCCGCAATGAGTTCGCCGTCTTGAATAAAGATGGTCCGCTTATCGAGGGAGTTAGCAAATGCTTTCGCTGACCTTAAGATTCGCGGCTCCTCCTCTGTTTCTTTCCATGACTCCGTCAGTAAGCGAACCTGTTCTGTACACACCGGGTATTTCTGTGTTTCTATAATATCCAGGAACTTTCTTACTCTATCGCTCATTGCCCCTATACCTCCACCAGTAGTCACTTCCCATGTGTAGCAAGCAACCTTTCACTTAAGAATGCTACCTCTTTAGCTAATGCTACCAAAATCTGTGTACCTTCGTTTCAGTTGACTCCGTTTGGCAAATAATATATCATACCCCTAGATAGATGTCAACTAGGTAGATATTCTACTTACGCACATATAATTAGGCATCTACTGTTAAAATTAACGCGTTACTAAACCTTGCACTAGAAGGCTAGTTCAGATGTTTGATATAATTTGAGCACTATTTGTACATTATCACTAGTCAGGAGTTAGTTTATGGAAAATAATGATAAGGCAATGAGTTTTCCCAACAGCAAAGAGCTTCAGTCCGTTAGAGACGCGATTGGGGCTAGACAGCTCCCGCAGATTATACACTTCGCGGACGTGGTAAATAGATGGGTATATACCTATTTGAACGCAAACACAGATTGGCTGAGGTTTTTTGCGCTGTTGTTTCTTATACTTAGAGGGGGTTCCCTGACGCTGAGCGAATTGGCGAGACTTATGCTTCGGTCCAACTATCGGATCACACGGCTGGTTGATAGCCTCGAACAAGATGGTCTTGTCGTGAGGGAGCGCACCAGTACAGACCGCAGGACTGTGCGGGTGAAGGTGACATCAGCCGGTTTAGAAACGATGAGAGCTACTATTGATGACAATGATCCTGTGGAAAAAGAGATAATGTCTTGCCTGGCAGATGAGGAGATCATGCCATTAAGGGATATGATAGCCAGATTAAGAAGCAGACTGATTGAGACAACTCGCAAAAAGGGCTCGAAATACGGCTAGCATAAACCTTGTGATAGACTTAAAGCCCGCTGTAGGGAAGTAGTTTACTATAACTACAGTCCCCTCAAAAACTCAGGCCGTAGCAAAGCAGGGTCTTTCTTCTGCAATATCTCGTCTATTTCCCTCAGCATCTTGCTTTTCTCATGGGGTAGCCTTCCGCGTATAGAGATATAATTGGATGCATGCATGGAGCTGAAAAAGCAGTCAGTAAGCTCAAGGTGCTCTACCATGGTCCTGAGTTCTTGGAGCGACTGAAATGGCGTGATAAGCTGGAATTTCCCCTCTTGCATCTCCTCGTATAGAGGAGTCCCCGGAGTAAGGGTAAGGGTCAGGGCAGCAGCGAATTCGGGGTCGGTTTCATTCAGCAAGCGCGCTGTTTCCCTGGCGTGTTTCTCGCTTCCTTCTACCCCTGCCAATCCCAGGATCACCGTCGCCGAAAGCGTAATGCCAGCAGCCTTTGGCTTCTTGGCCGCTTCCACTATCTCGTCATGAGTGGCATTCTTCTGAACGTGCTGAAGCACATCATCGTCGCCGCTCTCAAACCCCACGTAGAGGATATCCAGCTTTAAGTCTCGCAGAGCCTTGAGTTGATCAACGGACCTTCTTAACAGGTCCTGTGGAGTAGCATACGCAGCAACCCTCTCAAGATCGGGGAATTTGTAATTCAGGTATTGAAGCACCTCAACCATCTTTTCGTGCGGATAAACCAGGGCATCGGCATCCTGCAGGAACACGCGCTTTGATTCCATATAGGGTGCGAGTTCATACACGATGGGATGGACCCCAGGCGTCCGAACACCATTACGTAAGTAAAGGGCTAACGCATCGATCTCCGCCTTAACGTCTTCTACATCTCGCATCTGCAGCTTGGAGCCATAATAGTAGGTGCAAAAGGTACAGGTATTATTGGAGCATCCACTCGTTACCGGCAGATAGTAACTTTTCCACTCGCTGGGTGGTCTGATTATGTTAGGTCTCTGAAAACTCATTTTCTATCCCTCATTTTATAGGATACATGCTCGTCTTTGATTTTATCTATCCTATGGTCGTTTGTGAGCACTTCCAGATGGGCCAGGGTCTCGCAGACAGCCGCTCGTTTATCTAAAGGCCCCAACTTGTTCCATGCAGCTTTTCCCTCCATCCATGGCACTTTGGAGGCGATGTCATATCCTACTTGCGGTATGTCTTCGACTGCCTCCATAACGTTATCCATTCTTTCTTTCCGGTGCGATTTCAATTCCTCTATCCTTTGTTGGAAGTTGGTAAAGATGTACTCGTGTCCTGGTAGAACCTTCTCCACATCCAGTTCAGACAGCATCTCCAGGGATTTCAAGTAGTCGCCAAGAGGATCTGGCCCAGACTGTACGTGTAAGCTGACATTGGGGGTTATCTCCGGAAGGATGTGGTCGCCCGCGAAAAGTAATTTTCTATTGTGGTCGTAGAAGCAGATATGACCCGGCGAATGGCCCGGGCACCACAGGACCTGTAAAGAAGCATCCTTGACGGGAATGATTTCCCCACCGGAGAGGGGCCAATCGGGCTCAACGCAGTCGACGAGCTTTGCCATCCCCAGTGAGACATTCCGCAAGGCGGGTAATTCCTCATCGGGGATGCCATTGCTGCGAAGCCAGTCTCCCATCTGTTGGAGGAGGGAGTCCATATCCCAGTATCTGGACTGTATGGTTTCCGCTTCCAGCCTGTGCATGGCAACTTTAGCCCCTGACAGGCCCTTGATCTTGCCAGCCATACCGAAGTGATCGGGGTGGGCATGTGTAATAAGTATCCGTGTGATATCCCGGAAATCCAGCCCTATATCCCTGAGCTGGCTTTGGAGAGATTCAAATGCAGATGGTGTGTCCCATCCGGTATCGACGAGCACCCATCCATCATCTCCTTTTATCAAATATGTGTTAACGTGCCCCATTGGGGTGTTGTCAAGTGGGATCTGTATTTGATAAACTCCCTCAACGATCTGCATACCTTATCCTTTATTCCAATCAAGATTGTTGAATGCTGCGAGCCCAGCATATTGTGCTCTATCTTCCAGTTCCTCCTCAATGCGTAAGAGCCTGTTGTATTTGGCTACCCTTTCTGAACGGCATGGTGCGCCGGTTTTTATCTGTCCGGTACCGAGCCCGACACAGAGGTCGCTTATGGTTGTGTCCTCTGTCTCACCTGAGCGGTGACTTACGATGGCTGTCCAGCCGACATCCCGGGCCATTTTGACTGCGGAACGCGTTTCCCCCAGAGTGCCAATTTGATTGGGTTTGATGAGAACGGAGTTGCTTACCTTCTGGAAGATCCCCTTGGAGATGCGTTCCATATTTGTAACGTAGAGGTCATCACCGACGAGTTGTACTCTGTCGCCCAGTGTTTTGGTGAGATGCTGCCATCCTTTCCAGTCGTCCTCGGCCAGGCCATCTTCGATGCTGATAAGGGGGTAGTTGAATGCAAGGTTGGCATAGTAGTCGACAAGCTCCTCGCTGGATAACTGCCGACCTTCTTTTGAAAGATCGTATTGATTATCGTTGAAGAATTCACTGGCTGCCGGGTCCAGTGCGAGGAAGCAATGTTTACCGGGACTATAGCCTGTGGCTTCGATGGCGTCGACCAGGACTTCCACTGCTGCTTGATTGGAAGGTAGCGCGGGAGCGAATCCTCCCTCGTCTCCAACTCCGGTTGAGAGCCCTTTTTGAGTGAGGATTTTCTTCAGCGATTGGTATATCTCGGCTCCCATCCGGAGGGCCTCCGCGAAAGTTGGTGAGCCTGCGGGCACTATCATGAATTCCTGGAAATCGACGGATCCAGCGGCGTGCTTCCCACCGTTCAGGATATTCATAAGGGGGACGGGCAGGAGACATGCTTCTTCTCCTCCGAGGTATCGATACAGGGGAATTCTCTGGGAGTTGGCGGCAGCGTGTGCAACGGCAAGCGAAACGCCAAGGATGGCATTTGCTCCCAGTTTTGACTTGGTTGTGGTGCCATCCAGTTCAAGCATCTTCTGGTCGATGCCCTCTTGCTTGGTGGCATCTATTCCGATAAGTGCTGGGCCGATTAGCTCGTTGACGTTCTCCACTGCCCTGAGCACGCCCTTTCCTCCGAACCTTGCTGCATCCCCGTCTCGAAGTTCATGGGCCTCATAGGTGCCGGTGCTTGCCCCTGACGGTACTGCTGCCCGGCCGAAAGCTCCGCCCTCGAGTATAACGTCAACCTCTATCGTTGGGTTTCCCCGCGAATCCAGAATCTCTCTGGCTCTAATTTGCGTGATTTTCATTGGTCTCCTTTTTATCTCTTTTTCTTCGCTGTCTATTTTGCCCTCAGATCATGAAGTCTTTCCTCGTTTTCTGATGATGAATATCATCACTAGGACGAATATAACAGACATTGTTGCAATCGGGGATATTGGTGAAAGATCGTACAGCTGCGTTAAGAAGGGAACAGCTAACGTAATCAACGCGAGTAGCAAAAAAAGGGTCCCCACGATAGCCAAAGTCTGTTTGTGGCGAAAGCAGTCTTTTGCTTCTTCCTCGGCTTTGTGCTTTTCGCATTCATTAACCTTGTCAGCATTATCAACTATGCGAGAATGAAGTTCTTCAAACTGTTGGGGTTCCTCTTTAAGTAAGCCCACCGCGAAAGCAGAGAGCGAGAGTAGAAAAAGTAAAAGAGAACCGCCGAGCCATCCTCTTAATAAGTCCAACTCTCCCTTTGGACTGTTATTGGCAAGATTACTAAATGTAAACACGAAGAAAGTCATAAAAATACTGAAGGAAAGCAAAAGGGTGCGTAGTTTTTCGTTTGCTCTGGATATTCTCTGCATCCAGATATCTCTCAGGTGGGAAACTACCTCGCCGCTGATGGTTTTTTGGTTCTGTTCCTCTGACATTTGTTACCTAGTTAACTTAGTTAATCGTAGCCAGTGCCTTCTCCACGGCGTCCTGCGGACTGCTAGCTTTAATCACTGAACCCAATACCTGACCTTGCCTTGAAAACTCCCAGGTGTTGAGTCCGACAACGGGGACTCCCCACTTAAAACAATGAGCGATCTCGGATAGGGTACCGAACTCGCCTTCAATGGCAATGGCCGCCTGTACCGATTTTATGATAATCACGTTGCGCATTTCCCCCATCCCAGTTACGATTGGGATATCCACATAGGGATTTGCGCTCGTTTTATCATTGCCCGGTAGGATGCCAATGGTCAGTCCTCCGGCTTCTTTGGCTCCCTTGCAGGCAGCCTCCATAACCCCTCCCAGCCCCCCGCACACCAGCGTAGCACCATTCTTTGCCAGTTCATGTCCGACCGCCTCCGCCATCCGGGCTCCTTCCGATGAACAGTTACCTCCGCCGATAACGCCAATAAGCATATTACTCCTTCAGAAAATTCAGGACTAAACTGTTGAATTCCTCGGTCCGTGCTCTCTGAGGCGCGTGCCAGCACTTCTCGAACACATGAAGCCGTGAGTTCGGAAGGCGCTCATGGGCCTGGTGAGCCAGTTTCACGGGCATGTATCCATCCCGTTCTCCCCACAGGAGCAGTGTAGGTGTTATCAATTCCGGCAGTCTGTCCATAAATATCTCCCATGCCTCACTGTCGTCTCCGCGCTCAACTATTGAGGCAAAGGAATGATTCCCCGCCAACTTCGCGTACAAGCCGAAAAGAGGTATGAGCAACTTGCCGAGGAAGCCCGTTTTCGTGCTGAGCCCTGAGCTGCCTACCAGGACAAGATTTTCCACCTTTCCCGGATGATCAAAGGCGAATGCCAGAGCAACGCCTCCACCCAACGAGTGTCCCATAAGATTTATGCGTTCCAAGCCCATTGCTTCCACAAACTCAGTGAAGAAATCCTTCAAGAACCTTTGGTTGTAATTTGTCGTGGGCTTATCGCTTTTACCGAAGCCTACCAAGTCCGGCGCATAGATCCGGAAGTTACGCGCCATAATTTCCAGGTTGGGCCCCCACTCGTTCTCCGCTCCACCACCGCTACCGTGAAGGAGCACCAGAGGTGTGCCTTCACCACCTACCAGATAGTGGATGTTGGCCTCTCCGACCCTGATCCATCTGCTTTCAAATTCGACAGGCTTTTCAGTGGTTTCCATAGCTGTGTGATCTCGCTTCATAAATCATTATATTGGGATCTATTGAAAATCAAAGATCAAAAACCAAAAATTATAAATTTGGAGCCGGCTGGGCTTCGGCTGGTTGATGATGGTTGAGTGGCCCGCTCAAAGGGTTAGAGGTTCCCGCTTCGGTCCTTCGCCATCCTCGAGGATTTCCCCATCCTCCTTATAACGTTTGAGGAGAAAGTGGGTCACCGTTCCCTGCACCGAATCCAGAGTGGACAGCTTCTGCGACACAAAATTTGCTACTTCCTGCATCGTCCTGGCTACCACCAGTACAGCAAGGTCGTAGGTGCCAGAGATGAGATACACCGACTTGGCCTCGGGGAAGCGGTAAATTCGCTCGGCAATGGCGTCAAAACCGACCTCACGCTGAGGCTGGACCGTGACCTCAATGAGGGCATGGACCTCTTCTTTCCCCGTCTTTTCCCAGTTTACCATCGTCTTGTATTTGACAATGGTGCGGCTTTCCTCAGCTTGCTTGATGGCCTCATTTACCTCGTCAACCGATCTCCCGAGCATGGTCGCGATTTGCTCAGGACTTGTTCGGGCATCTTGCTCGAGTATCTTTAGAATCTCTTCCATTTTTGCCCCTTCTTTTTCAGCGATATTCTGATGCTATCGAAGGAACTTCCGCTTATGATTCAAAAAGCTCAGCATAAGCAGCTTATCGGTTCGACCACCCAGTTATCCCGTAATTCATCATAGCATACATGGAAGCGCTTATCATCTTCGGTGCGCACGTAGAAGTGCTTCTCCCCAGGTTCCCGCCATTCCTTCTCGATGTTCTCAACCTGTCGGGTTTGGCCTTCCCAGGGGAGAGCCTCCAGGCGCTCGGCGTAGGTGTAGCCTGAGTGGCACTTAACACTAGATAAGTTTTTCATTCTCTCTTGAAAAGCTGCCATTACTTGATCAATTTGAGTGCTTCTCTAAATTCATCCGTCCCCGCCCTCTCCAGTAATTCATAAATCACCATCTCGGTTGAAGAGATAACAGCCCCACTTTGTCTCATTCTGTCTAATGCGAAATCCTTGTTATCCAGGGAACGCGAAGAAACGGCATCGCCGATGACGTGCACCCTAAAATGAAAAGGTGACTGCAAAGCCTGTAGAGCGGTCTGATTTATACAGATGTGTGATTCGATTCCCGTGAGAAGCAGTGTTCGTTTACGGAGTTTCTCCAAATGTTCTATAAATTCATCGCATCTAAAGGCACTGAAATCGATTTTGGTAATGACCGGTAGCTCTGGTATTGCCTCTTTAATCTGAGGAATGGTAGGGCCGAGATTTTGCTGCTCGGTCATGACGACGGGAAGATCGATGATTTTTGCAAAGCGGAGCAGGCGAACTATATTATCAGCTACCATCTCCCCATGAGCTATATGTGGGAATAGCCGCTCCTGAACATCAATGACAACTAACGCAGTGTCGTCGCGCTGCAGGAGTCCAAAGTCGTTCTTCCCAGAGTTGATATCTTCCATACTCAATTTTACGAAACCTTCTGTTCCAAAGGCGGTTTCCTCTTGTGCCACTCCGTGCTTTGCTCGAATGTGTATGCGATCCTGAGAAGCGTTTCCTCAGCCAGCGGCTTGCCCACGATCTGCATTCCCACTGGCAATCCGTGGGAGAATCCCGCCGGGACTGATATCCCAGGTACGCCAGCGATGCTTATGGGAAGCGTGCAGACATCGGTCAGATACATCTGGACGGGATCGTCGATCCTCTCCCCGATCTTGAAGGGTGGGGTGGGGCAGGTGGGGGCAATCAGCGCATCGAATTTCTCAAAGGCTTCGGAAAATTCCTGTCTTATCAGCGTCCGGACCTTCTGGGCTTTGAGGTAGTAGGCATCGTAGTAGCCGGCCGAGAGCGCATATGTTCCCAGCATGATACGGCGCTTTACCTCAGGACCAAATCCGTACTGCCGCGTTTTTTCCATCGCCTCCCACATGCTGTCAGCATCGTGTGCTGAGAAGCCGTACTTGACCCCGTCATAACGGGCCAGGTTGGCTGATGCCTCTGAAGGAGCGATTATGTAGTAGACTGCCAGCGCGTATCTCGTGCTGGGAAGGGAGGTTTCCTCTACGTGCGCTCCCAGTTCCTCCAACTTCGAGATGGCGGCCCGCATCGCTTCCTCTACTCCTTTGTCTGTTCCTGTGGCGAAGTATTCTTTGGGAACCCCCAAACGGAGGCCCTTGATATCTTCCGTGAGCGACTGTGTGTAGTCTGGAACAGCTTGCGGGATGGATGTGGAGTCGCGCGGGTCGTGGCCAGCAATGGCGTTCAGGACCAGAGCGGCATCGGTAACGTCTCCGGTTACTGGTCCGATCTGGTCGAGTGAGCTAGCGAAGGCAACGAGCCCGTAGCGACTGACTCTCCCATAGGTTGGCTTGAGCCCCACGACATTGCAGAATCCAGCAGGCAGTCGGATGCTTCCTCCTGTATCCGAGCCCAGGGCATAAACAGCCTCACCAGATGCTACTGCTGCTGCCGGCCCTCCGCTCGATCCCCCAGGGACCATTTCCAGGTTCCAGGGATTATGAGTGGGACTGAATGCCGAGTGCTCGTTGGATGACCCCATGGCAAACTCGTCCATGTTCGCTTTGCCTACCATCACGATGTCGTGCGGATTCAGCTTCTCCATTACCATGGCATCGTAGGGAGGCACAAAATTCTCAAGGATTTTGGAGGAGCATGTCGTGCGTATGTCTTTCGTGCACATGTTGTCCTTGATAACAGCTGGTATCCCCGTTAGAGGAGTAGCATCACCGTTCTGCAATCGTTCGTCAGCCTTTTGGGCCTGGCTCAAGGCCAGATTCTCGGTGACGGTTACAAATGCGTTCAGGTCTCCGTCTACCTGTTTGATTCTCTCGAGTGCGGATTTGGTAAGCTCTACTGACGAGATCTCCCGGGATTTCAGGAGATTGTGCGCCTCGTGGATGCTGAGATCATATAGATTCAAGAATGCCCTCCTGCTGATTACTCAAGTACAGGCTTTGTTCTGAAGAAATTATCTTCCCTCTGTGGTGCATTGGCCAGGACCTCTTCCTGGGATAGTGAAGGAGATGGCTGGTCTTCCCGCACTACATTCCCTACCTGCATGATGTGCGCGGTAGGCTCGACATCGGTTGTATCAACCTCCTGGAGTATCTCGAAGTTCTCCAGTATGTGAGATAGTTGAGCAGTGTATTTCTCCACTTCCTCTTCATCCAGGCCCAGCCGGGCCAAAAGCGCAATGTGCTTTACTTCCTCGCGACTTAGTGCCATTTTGCACCTTCCTGTCTGGTTATGTCCCGACTTCCCAACTTTCAAGGTACTCTTTTTGTTCAGGGGTGAGAGTATCGATCTGAATGCCCATAGAGAGAAGCTTGAGCCGTCCGACCTCCTGGTCGATGTCTTTGGGCACTGAGTGAACCTTCTTCTCCAGCCCCTTGCCTTGTCTGGTCATGTATTCTACACAGAGCGCCTGGTTGGCAAAGCTCATGTCCATGACGCTTGCCGGGTGGCCTTCGGCGGCGGCAAGGTTGATAAGTCGCCCCTCACCAAGAAGGAATATTTTTCTTTCGTCGGGCATCGCGTACTCATCGACAAACGGGCGAAGCCGTCTTTTCCCTTTTGAGAGACTTTCCAGGGCCGGTATGTTGATCTCCACGTTGAAATGGCCACTATTTGCAACAATAGCACCGTCCTGCATAAGCTCAAAGTGGTCCTTGTCCAGGCAATTCTTATTCCCTGCCACCGTAATGAAAATGTCTCCCACTCTGGCGGATTCACGCGATGGCATCACCTCGTAGCCATCCATCACGGCCTCCAGGGCCTTGATGGGGTCGACTTCATTAACGATAACGCGAGCGCCGAGTCCTTTGGCCCTCATGGCGATTCCTCTTCCGCACCAGCCGTATCCGATAACAACGACCTTTTTCCCTGCCCACAGGATATTCGTTGCTCTCGTGATCCCGTCAATCGTGCTTTGCCCTGTGCCGTAGCGGTTATCGAAGAAATGCTTTGTGTCGGCATCATTTGCCGCGATTATAGGGTAAAGCAGCTTACCAGTATCTTGAAGACTCCGCAATCGAATCACGCCGGTGGTGGTTTCCTCGCTGCCTCCCAATATATTGTCGACTAGTTTCTGGCGCTCTCCATGGATTGTTGCCACAAGGTCTGCTCCGTCATCCAGTGTTACATGGGGATTGGTATCCAGCACGGAATTGATGTGCTTGTAATATGTTTCATTGTCTTCGCCCTTGATAGCATGAACTGGTATACCATCCTCCACCAATGCGGCTGCCACGTCATCCTGTGTGCTCAGGGGATTTGAGGCGCAGAGTGAAACCTCGGCACCACCGTCTCGGAGAGCCAAGACCAGGTTAGCTGTCTCGGTAGTTACATGTAAGCAAGCACCGACTCTCACTCCCTTGAGCGGTTTTCCCTTGCTGAATCTATCGCGGATAGAATTAATAACTGGCATCTCACGGGATGCCCAGTCTATCCTTATATTGCCATCCGCAGCCAGGGATATTTCCTTTATATCATAGGTTTTGGCCCTCGCCATATAGCTCCATCCTTTCCTTGTATTTCGTTCCAAGTCCGAGTTTCTTACACAGTTTAGGTATTATATCATCTACAAAACACTTGCGCCGCCCCAGAGCCTCGATGACATGGCAGTCATGTTGATAGCCAAGACTGGCGTAAGCGCGCGCTGCTGGCAAATTCTGTGGCTCGACATCCAGTACCACCTCGGTACAGAAGTCGAGCAAGCGGTCGGTTACTGCACTGGTGCAGATGGTTGCCAACCCCTGATTGCGGTAAGCCGCATGGGTGAGGACATTCCCGACATGGGCAACCCCGTAGCTTTGAGAAATGAGGTGAGTCCCAGCAACCGCTACAAGCTTATCATCGCGCCAGACCCCGTAATATACTCCGTGACGGATTTGGTGAGAGGAGAAATAGTGTCCGGTGTGAAGTGCATAAAGTTGATTGAGTGCCCTTGCATGGGGAGGTCTCAACCGGGTTGCTTCCTCCGTCGCAGCAGTGAATGATTCTCTGGTGGCAACCATGCGTTTTACCAACCGGTACCAGGTGAGTTCGTAGTATCTTTTAATGATGTCCAGGTGCTGAGGCTTGCATGTTATCAATGCTCTGCCGGGTAAAGGTTGTGATTCCAGGAGGTAGTCCAGGGTAGGAGAATTACCAATGGTCAATAGATAATTTGGTGATCCGCCGTAGGCAGATTTAGATATTAGACATAGTGAGAGGCTATCATCGTCTGCCGCGAGAAACCATTTTGAAACATCCAGCAA
This sequence comes from Dehalococcoidia bacterium, assembly GCA_046545575.1. Lineage (GTDB taxonomy): Bacteria > Chloroflexota > Dehalococcoidia > SZUA-161 > SpSt-899 > JAGXOF01. Next base: position 58,955 of record JBKGZM010000003.1, on the reverse strand, counting down.
TTCCGGTTCAAGGTGCGCGATGCCGGACGCGGCGTAGGTACGGTCATTCTCAAGATAGAGGAGTATCTCTGAAGGGTGGGTAAGCCTCCTGATTTGAACGTCTGTTGACTCTCTCTCCTCTGGACTCTCCAAAGGATTACGCGTCAGTTTCAGTCTCACTATTTGCCCTCGGTCAATAGTTGATTAGTCGCTTGCTGTTAAGTTGGATATTAGCTGGTTTTTCTCTGGCGGGCACTAAACTGCGCGGCTACCCAGTCAGGGATTTGCATTGTGCCCATAATGATCGGCTTCTGATGGCAGTCACTGCCGCCGGTCACGAGGAGTCCGTGTTTCCTTGCAAATTCGATGTAGTGTCGAGTTATTTTTTCATCGTAGCTGGAGTGCCAGCATTCAACTCCATCAATGTAGTCCAGCATTTGTTCTTCGATTATCCTGGTTTGCTCGTGTAAATTGCGGGTTATCTCAATCAACGATATTCCCTTGGGATCGGCAGGATGGGCATGGACGAGGACGCCGCCGGCGTTTCTGATCAATTTCGACGCTTCCTCAAGCGAAAGTGGATATTTGGGAACATTGCACTTAACCAGGTATTTATCGAAAGCCTCCTGTTTGTCCTTGACGATACCCTGTTCGATCAGGTAATTAGCAATGTGAGGCCTGCCGAATGTACCTTCTACGTTTTCCTGTATCTTCTGCATGTCCTCGTCGGTGAACCTTCGAAGACCTTCTTTGTCGAATTCGGCGTTTAAATTATCCATGATCCGGCGTGCTCTTTTTACTCTGTACTTCGCGATATTGTGAAGCTTCTCCTTGAGCTCTTTATTGTCCTTATCATACTGGTAGCCCAGGAAGTCCAGGGAGACGGACTCGTCTCCGTACTGGAAGGTGACGTTCAGTTCCACTCCGGTGATATAGGATATCTGGTACTCTTTTGCCAGCTCGATGGCTTGATCCTGGCACTCGATTGAATCATGGTCAGTAGTTGACATAAAGTCAATGCCGCGGGCTTTTGCCTCCTTGAACACCTCCTCAATGGGGAGAGCCCCGTCGGAACAGGTTTTGGTGTGGATATGGAGATCAATTTTCATCCCCTGTTTACCTCGATGACGTGCCAATACTCCGGTTGGTCATATTGGGTATCTACTACGAAATGAAGGATATCGAGGTTTGGATACTGCTCCTTCAGCTCGCTAAGGTCGACTTCCTCAAATTTGGCTTTATTATTCATGTACGCCTGTTCAGTCAGAGCGTTCGACTCGTAGTTTTCCCTGGTGCGCTTTTTTATGCGGGCAAGGGAGATTTCCTCCGGGGAGGATGTCTGCATGATTACGAATAGTCGATTGTTCATGGCGGCTATCTCAGCGGCCCGTCTCCGCAGTGATTGCTTAATGAAGGTGGCGTCGAGGATCACTCCCTGGCCTTTGGCAAGGGTTTCTCCTGCACGCCGGAATACCTCGTTGTAAACCTTTTCACGTTTCTCCATGTCTGAAGCGACCTTCTCGTCAAAGATGTCTTCGCCCTTCAATACCTCAAGTCTGACGATGTCAGTCCTTATCATGGAGTAGCCCTTGATTTTGGTGACCTCTTCCGCTGTCTCCGTTTTAAAACTTGCGGGAAGGCCGCAGGTGATCAGAAGGGCATCCGGACTTAGCTCTGACTCGATGAATTTGGCAAATGGCTCTCTCAAGGGTCACCTCACTTTTTCATCGATATATGCTGATGCATACGACTCCGCCAGCGTGAAGTATCTACTGGCAATGCCCAATGTCTCTTGTTTTTCATCATCTGAAATGTGAGGGTCATCGAGCTTGAAGCTCTCTACTTTTCCACGCACGTAGGCACGGTAGCATTTGTAGAAGTCCAGAAGTTGCAATAGTTCTTGGTCTCCAGAAGCCTTAACGTAGGCATCGACGAAATGTTTGCCCAGGTCAGGATGGCCATGGAAATCGAGGTCCATGGCTAGAAATGCAATCTCACTTGCCACATCTGAGTACCTGAAGCGGTCGTTGAACTCAATACAATCGAAGATATATACTTTCTCGCCGAAGCAGATGTGTGCTGAGTGCAGGTCCCCGTGGCAGTCCTTGATCCTGCCTTCCTCGACTCTGTGCCTAAATAACTGATCCTCGTTTCTCAGGAAATTCTCCGTGTATGTCTTTATCGTGTTATAGGTTTGCTGCGACAGAGACCTGCCTATATATTGCTGTGTTTGAGAGAAGTTCTCATCGGTGTTCCGGGTTATGGCAGTGACATCCCCGTATTTGGAGATTTCCGGGGTCGACTCCGATTGCTGGTGGAAATTCACCAGTTTTTGTGCTACCCTGTCGAGCATTTCCGGCGTTACCTCGTCCCTGGCAAGGAGCCTGTCGAGCGTTCGTTCAAGGGGAATCTGTTGCATCTTGACGGCGTATTCAACGATCTCCCCAGATCCATCCATTGAAAAATCATCCCCATTCTGTGATATCTCAACAACGCCGAGGTACATCTCCGGATTGAGGCGTCTGTTGAGCATCACCTCCTGCTGGCAATAATGGTGGCGTTTTTCCAGGGTGCTGAAATCGAGAAAACCGAAATTCACGGGTTTCTTGATCTTATAGACAAGTTTGCCAAGGAGGAAGACGAAGGACATCTGAGTCTGAACCAGATCGACGCGCTCGGGCTTCTCCGGATAGGTTTCTTCATTGAGGAGCGCCTGTATCAGTGGCGGAAGCTGAGCCATTTAACTATCCCTCGCCTTGCGCTGTGGTAGCCTGCTCGGCCTTCTGTTTTTCTTTAAGCTTCTTCCTCTTCTGGCGATGCTTTCTCCAAGCATCTTTCTTGGCTTTATTCATGACAGGTATCCGCCTTCCTCAGAATTGCAAATAGATTGCTTTTCTACTTCTCAAGATCGTGTGAGCGCCTGAATTCCCTGGAAACTTCGGCTGTTAACTGGAGTGCTTTGGCCGCGGTCTCCGGGGAAGATGATCCCAATCCGCAGGACGGGGTAATAAGACAACGCTCTAACAGTATATCATACCGAACGCCCTTATCCGAAAGCAAACTCATAAGGTTATCGAGCTTCTTGATGAGGGAATCCGTGGTTTCCTCATCAAGAGGGGACTCTTCATTGGGCACAATGCCCCAGGCGATCACGCCGCCTCGGTCGAGAAAGGCCTGGACTGCGTCCGGGTACAGTGTCAGCGAGTGTCCGTAGTTGTAAGCATCGAAGCTGAGGATATCGATGTCGGTGCTCATCAACACGGACCAGTCCGTGTTTCCGCAACAGTGCATGCCCTTGAGTCCGCTGATGCCGCCAAGCGCTTCATTGGTCAGGTTGACCACCATATCGGATGAAAGGGCTACAAAGGCCGATCCCAGTGAGGCGAGATAAGGTTCATCGAGAAATATGATAGTATTGGGCGATACCCTGGCGAGTTCGCTTTCCTGCCAGACGGCTTTCAATCTCAGATGCTTGGCTATTGCATCGGCAAGGACCTCATCGTAGAGCGTAGGGCGGCGTTCCTGGTCGGTGACTACCAGCCCGAAACTGATTGGCCCGGTTACCTGGCCTTTGACGGCAAGAGCCGAGTCCAGTTTCCGTTCGAGGAAAAGCCTTAGTCCTGCCGCATACTCAGGGCTGATAGCGTAATCATCGCCCTTATTTTCCATATATGCGGTGTAAAGGTCTTCCATTTCCCTGGAAGTGAAGATATCGGCTGAGCGGTCGATGTAGATTTTCTGATCTGTCAGAACCACACCGGGGAGCCCCTCGCTGTACTGGACATACATGTTTTCAAGGTGTGATCGCTGAGGGAGCTGTGGCCACACGGGTAAATCTGGCAAGGTATCCAGGATAAGAGAAAGCGCTGCCTCGGGGTCTGTATGGGGCATGCTGCCGATAGCAGTAGGCAGGCCTCCTGGTTTGAATTCGTTTTTATCTATCATTGGATGTATTTGCCGATCAGCAGGTTCAGGTCTTTTTTCATTTGCTCCGGGACAAGCTCCGGGGCAGTTACTATCGCTGTCTCAAGTGCGCTGGCACAATCGCAGTCTGTGCGTTCTGAAGGAATACGGGATGCGGCCGTCTTGATTATACTCTTGGATATCTCGACATTCTTGGCGAGAATGTCCAGCACGCTTTCAATTCTAACTGTCCCGAGGTCCTCATGCCAGGAATCGTAGTCGGTGACACAGGCTACACTCGCATAGCATATCTCAGCTTCCCTTGCCAGCTTGGCTTCGGGGAGAACCGTCATTCCGATTATGTCTGCACCCCAGGAGCGGTAGAGTTTGGACTCAGCCTTGGTGGAGAACTGGGGTCCTTCCATTGCGACGAACGTGCCGCCTTTGTGGACCACGGCCCCGGCGTCCCTTGCTGACTGGTAGAGAATCTGGCTCAGGACCGGGCAGAATGGGTCGGCGAATGGGAGATGAACTACCAATCCGCCGCCGAAGAAGGTGTTAACCCTGTTTCTCGTGCGGTCTATTATCTGGTCGGGGATAACAAGGTGGTGGGGCTCTATTTCCTCCCGGAAGCTTCCGGCCGAGTTGATGGCGATGATCCATTCCACTCCCATGGATTTCAGCGCATAGATGTTAGCCCGAGATGGGACTTCCGTAGGACTAACTCTGTGCCCCCGTCCATGTCGAGGAAGAAAAGCAATCCTTGTTCCCTCGATTGTGCCGAGGATGAGTGAATCGCTGGGAGAACCGAAGGGGGTATCTACGTTGACCTCTTCGATGTCCTCCATTCCCTCAATCTGATATAGTCCTGTTCCTCCAATAACCCCGATTTTAGCTTCTGCCATGTTTCCCCTTCCTTTTATATTTTAGCAAGAATCCTTTGTTTAGTATCGCTCAATTTATCCTCCGGAGCGGATTCTTAATTATGCCTGATTTCTCGGCCGGTACTGTAACGCCTCGGCCACGTGTGTGGAGGTAATCCCGTCAGTGCCGTCGAGGTCGGCAATTGTCCGTGCCAGTTTGAGGAGACGGTGAAATGAGCGTGCTGAAAGTGAGAGCTGCTGCACTGCCGCCTGGAGAAGGCTCTGTGCAGCAGGGTCCGTCCGGCAGAATTCGCGGATCTCCACCGGTGTCATGTCGGCATTACAGGTGAGCCTGGTGCCCTCGAATCTCTGATGCTGAATGGAGCGAGCAGCATCTACCCTTGCCCTGATGGCTTCTGAGGATTCTCCCAGTCGCTCATCGGTGAGCTTCTCATATTCGATTCGCGGCACTTCGATGAACACGTCGATGCGGTCAAGCAAGGGACCGCTTATTCGCTTCTGATAGCGAGCGACCTCTGTCGATGAACATGTACATTGTTTTACCGGGTCGCCATAATATCCGCACGGGCAGGGGTTCATAGCGCCAACCAGCATGAAATTGGCCGGATAGGAAATACTCCCTTGAGCACGCGTTATCGATACTGCTCTGTCCTCCAGGGGCTGGCGTAGAACTTCCAATATCGAGTGACCGAACTCCGGCAGCTCATCAAGGAATAGAACACCATGATGGCTGAGGCTAATCTCACCCGGTTTCGGTGAGCGTCCACCTCCGACAAGTCCGGCATAGGAGACTGTGTAGTGTGGCGACCGGAAGGGCCGCTGGGTTATCAAAGGCGTATCAGTGGGGAGAAGTCCACTCACACTGTATATCTTGGTAACTTCCAGGGCCTCATCGGCTGTTATCTGAGGGAGAATAGATGGCAGGGACCGTGCCAGAAGCGTCTTGCCCCCGCCAGGGGGCCCACTCATGACCATATTATGGCCGCCAGCAGCAGCTACTTCAAGGGCCCTTTTGGCATGCTCCTGCCCCTTTATGTGAGCCATATCTATTACCCCATCTTCCAACCCCACCGCCTCGAACGGATTTTCCTCAAGTACATATTCGGGTATTGATGCCTCTCCTCGCATATGATCCACAAGTTGTGTTAGTGACTCCACAGGAATAACTGTTACACCCTGAACCATGGCGGCTTCCTTGGCATTTACAGCGGGGATGAACACCGGGGATAGTCCCTTCTCCTTTGCCAGAGATACCATCGAGAGGACTCCCTGCGTGTGGTGAAGGCTACCATCCAGTGAGAGTTCGCCGACGAAAAGAGCATTCGAGGTATCAAAAGAAACCTGCTCCGAGCTGAGCAGGATACCCACGGCGATGGACAGGTCGTAGACCGGGCCAGCTTTCTTGAGGTCAGCAGGGGCCATGTTGACTGTGATTCTCCTGGCGGGAAAGGTGTAACCCGCATTTCGGATTGCCGACCTTACTCTCTCGCGGGATTCCTGGATGGCGGTATCGGCGAGTCCTACAATCGTCATTGAGGGCAACCCGGGCGAGATATCAACCTCTACCTCTACGAGTTGCCCCTCAAGACCTACAACCGCAGCGGAGATTACCTTTGCCAGCATAATAGTTATTCTAGCTAAAAATCATAATGTCAGTGCTTGATGTTGTCAAGCATACTTGTATGCTGTTATCCGAGAAGGTATACTAGACATACAGTGTGGAGGAGATGCCTTCCCATGGGGGATGGGTAGGCAGGGAAGAGCTTCGCACTGCGGTTAAATCACTACGGGCTACATAGTGGCCCGCACAATTGAAAAAGGGGGGCTTTATGAGGGAGCTCACTACTACCAGTGTGAGACTTCAGCAAGCGGCGTTATTCGTTGCGGAAGAAAGAATCAAGGGAGGGCTGGGCGATAGCGAGGAGTACCGGCAAGAGGTTGTTAGTGTCTTTAAACACCTCTGCAAGTGCTATCAAAGCTATCTCGATGATGTTGCAGAGGCCAAACGGAGTGCTCAAAGGCCTCTCACTTGAAGTGTCAATCCTTTTGTTAAATAGCATAACTTTTGTGTTGGACTTTGGTATTTGCTTACTTAGCTCATCCTCAAATATCTCCAGGCAAAATTCACACTTGACCTGGATAGCAGGTTAGTGTCACAATTAAGGCCATGAGTGCACTGCGAGACCGATTCCAAAAAGAAACCGACGAATCGGTACAGGAATATACCTCATCTCTGCCCTTTGATAAGCGACTGTATCGGCAGGATATTGCGGCCTCAATTGCCCATACCAGGATGCTTGCATGGCAGCGCATAATTGCCGGGGAAGAAGCTGAAGCTATAGTAGAGGGCTTAACCTCTATCCGTGATGAAATCGAATCCGGCCAGTTCAATTTTGACACTTCCCTGGAAGATATTCACATGAATATCGAGAGTCGCCTGTACGAAAAGATCGGCAACGTGGCTGGAAAGTTGCACACCGCTCGCTCACGAAATGATCAGGTCGCCACTGACATGCGCCTTTACACCAAGGAAGCGATATCCGAAACCATTACCAAGCTGAAAGAGGTTCAGGCAGCGCTACTGGATTTGGCCGAAGCCAATAAGGAGGTTATATTACCGGGATATACTCATCTACAACGGGCACAACCGATACTCCTGGCCCATCATCTTCTGGCTTACTTTGAAATGTTGCAACGGGATATTGAGCGCTTTGGCGATTGCCTCAAACGCGTTGACGTGATGCCTTTGGGCAGCGGCGCACTTGCAGGGTTGCCATATCAGGTGGACCGCGATTTACTGGCGAAGGAACTGGGGTTCAGTCAGGTTAGCCGGAATAGTATGGATGCCGTCTCCGACCGCGATTTCATTATTGAGTACATTGCAGACGCAAGCATGGTCATGATGCACGTTTCCCGGCTAGCGGAGGAAATCATCCTCTGGTCGTCGGCAGAGTTCGGGTTCATTGAGGTCGATGATGCCTATGTCACGAGCTCAAGCATCATGCCGCAGAAGAAGAACCCGGATGTGGCTGAGCTGGCGCGGGGGAAGACCGGCAGCGTCTATGGTGATTTAATGTCCATACTCACCACCATGAAATCCCTACCGCTTACGTACAACAGGGATTTGCAGGAGGACAAACAGAGTTTCTTCAGAACGGTGGACACCGTACATTCGACACTTGGGGTGTTTGCTGGAATGATAAGAAGTCTTAGAGTCAATTCCGACCGTACTGGACAGGCCGCGGGCGAGAGCTATACTCTGGCAACTGACCTGGCTGATTATCTGGCTGGAAAAGGAATGCCGTTTCGTGAAGCGCACAGTGTAGTGGCTAAACTTGTCAGGTATGCTGTTGCGCAGGGGAAATCGCTGCAGGATATAACCCTTCCCGAGTATCAGCAATTCTCGCCGTTGTTCGAGGAAGACCTCCGCTCCATCGATGTGGAGTCCTCCGTTGCGGCCAGGGACGTTCCCGGTGGGACCGCTCCGAGGCGAGTTGAGGAGGCATTGCGAGAGGCAAGAGGAGTTCTCAATGAATGAAAAAATAAAACTTGCCCCGTCCATCCTCTCGGCGGACTTTGCTCGCCTGGGCGAGCAGGTGACTGAGGCCACTGAAGCCGGTGCCGATTATATCCATGTCGATGTAATGGACGGGCAATTCGTCCCCAGGATCACTATCGGTGATGGAGTGGTCAAGGCGATAAAGTCCTATACCTCTCTTCCCCTTGACGTCCACCTGATGGTCAATACCCCTGAGCAACAAATCCAGAGTTTTGCTCAGGCAGGTGCGGACATCATCACCGTGCACGTAGAGGTGTCAGTTCATCTGCATCGCACGTTGACGGAAATCAAGGAGCTTGGCCTCAAGGCAGGAGTATCCCTTAACCCCGCTACTCCTCTGGAGACGATAAAAGAGGTCTTGCCATTGGTTGACCTGGTGCTGGTAATGACGGTCAATCCGGGATTCGCAGGACAGGCTTTTATCCCCGAGACCCTGGATAAGATATCCCGCTTGAGGAAGTTGCTCGATTCTGAAAATCTTGAAGCGGAGCTTGAGGTGGATGGCGGGATCAATGCCGAAACAGCACCTAGAGTTGCCAAAGCAGGAGCCCGGGTGTTGGTGGCAGGGGCAGCGGTATTCAACGAGAAGGAAAGCGTCGCTGAGGCGATACGGAGGATTAGGGGAAGCCTATGGAAAAGCCTGTAATCGCTGTGGATGCCATGGGCGGCGACTATGCCCCCTCGGAAATCGTAAAAGGAGCGGTGGAAGCTGCACGCTCTTTTGATGTCAACATAATCCTTGTTGGGCCTGAGAAAACAGTACAGAGTGAGCTAAGCCAGTATGGTGCTGGTCGTGCCAACATTAGCTTCTGTCATGCCGAGGAGACAATTGGCATGGATGAGGAGCCCGTGCGAGCAATTCGTCGCAAGAAGGACTCTTCCATCGTCAGGGGAATGGGATTGCTCAAGGCTGGCGAGGCCTCGGCGTTTGTCTCCGGTGGCAGCACAGGTGCTATGGTTGCCGGAGCTTTACTTGTCGTAGGGAAGAAAAAGGGTATCTCCCGCCCGGCATTGGGGATTGTTTTCCATTCACCTAATGGCCGGGTTCTGTTCCTCGATGTGGGCGCAAATTCCGATTGCAAACCTCAATATCTGGTCCAGTTCGCCCAAATGGGAACAGTGTATATGCAGAGAATACACGGCGTGTCTGTTCCCCGGGTGGGCCTGCTATCTAACGGAGAGGAAGAGACAAAGGGAAATAAACTGGCCCGTTCTGCTTATCATATGTTATCGAAGGATCAACCCAACTTTGTTGGCAATGTAGAGGGAGCAGAACTTCCCAGAGGGAAAGCTGATGTTGTAGTGACTGATGGGTTCACGGGCAATGTAGTGATAAAACTGAGCGAGGGACTGGCACGGATATTTGCGGATATGTCGACTTCGGCGGAGGCGGATGGTAACAGCCTGGATTTCCATGAGGCAGAGAAGCGCATCCTGGATTATACTTCATTGGGGGGGGCGCTGCTTCTTGGGGTCGAAGGCAATGTAGTGATAACACATGGCAAGAGCGATGCTACTGCTATAGAGCGTGCCATCGGGATAGCGGAGCAAATGGTGAAGCAAAAGGTTATGGAGACCATAGGAACCTGAAGAATGAAAAAGTGAGGAGGGTAAATGGCAAAGCCAGTGGAAGTCAATGACAGCAATTTCGAGCAGACGGTAATTAAGGCGAAAAAACCCGTCCTGGTCGATTTCTGGGCTCCGTCATGCAAGCCCTGTTTGGCGGTAGCACCGATCGTTGAGGAACTGGCCAAAGAGTATGACGGGAAAGTCGACTTTGCCAAGGTCAACGTTGATCAAAGCCCTAAAACAGCATCAAGTTATAGTATAATGAGCATCCCGACATTGTTGCTTTTCAAAGGGGGCAAGCCTGTAAAGCAGCTTGTCGGACTCAGGCCCAAGGAGGAATTCAAGAAAGTCCTTGATTCCTCTCTAGGATAGGACGTCAAGGTATGACAATCCCTGAAACTACGAATCAAGACCTGAATATCAGCACTGCCTCGTACAGGAATTTACTCTGGATCAACATCGAGCAGCCGACGAGGCGGGAGATGGATTATATAGCTGAGCATTATCCTTTCCATGCTCTGGATCTGGACGATTGTCTGAGCAGGGTTCAGCGTCCCAAGATCGACAGATATGACGAATATTTATTCATGGTATTCCACTTCCCTGTATTCAGTAAGCAAGCCCGTGTTACCACAGCCAGTCAGGTTGCTGTCTTCCTGGGTGAGAATTACTTGATCACCGTACATCAGGGCGATCTCAAACCGCTCTCGAAGTTCTTCAGGGATTGTGTAGCCAATCAGGACACAAGAGCGGCAAATATGAGTCAGAGTGCAGGACATCTTCTCTACATAGTACTCGACCGCCTGGTCAACTACTGCTTCCCGATCCTTAACAAGATCGGCAGTAACATCGAGGAAGCCGATAACAAGGTTTTCAGTGGCGACCCCCGAGATGCAGTGCGTGAGTTGTCGATTTTGCGCCGGGATGTGCTTTCCTACAGGCGAATAATAAGGCCGCAAACAGAGGTATTTGAGTGGCTGGAGCGGAACGAGTCCTCAATCATTCCGGAAAAGGAAGGATCGGAATTCCTTTCGCCTGACGAACTTGAAGAAGCCGAGGAGATTCCGGTCTTTGGAGTATATTTCGGGGATCTGGCTGATCACAATCGCAAGATACTGGACACTCTGGATGAGTACAAGGAAGTTATTGAAGGACTGAATGACACCAACAACACGCTGGTATCATTTCGCACCAATCAGGTCATGCGCATCCTGACCATCGTCTCAACCATAATGCTCCCCCCGACACTTATCGCGAGTATTTATGGGATGAATATTGCGCTGTTGCCTTTATCTGAGAGGCCTATCTCCTTTCCTGTTATCATACTCATTATGCTTGCTATTGTAGCAGGTATGCTGGCTTCCTTCCGCTGGAAGCACTTCATCTAACAAAAGCATGACCAATCAAAGCAAATTGTTACTTCTCTCGGGACTGTTCATCATCTCATTGGCGGCTGCCAACATACTCTCGGGAGCAAAGCTGATAAATGTCTTTGGAGTCACTATCGACGCGGGCATTATTTGCTATCCACTGACATTTCTCTTCACCGATACCATCTCTGAAGTTTGGGGAAAGAATACAGCACGAACAGTTGTGTGGGTTGGATTCTTTGCGAACGCACTGCTGGTGCTTCTCATCTGGCTGGGAGGTATTTTGCCCCCATCGCCGGAGTGGGGAAATCAGGAATTGTATCAGGAGGTTTTGGGAAGTGTTCCACGGATTGTCCTCGCATCATTGGCGGCCTATTTGGTTTCTCAGAACCATGACATCTTTGCCTTCCATTTCTTGCGCACCAGAACAAAGGGACGATTGCTCTGGATGAGAAACACCCTTTCCACGGCGGTCTCACAGGGACTGGACACTGTAATATTCGGGTTCATCGCTTTCTATGGGGTTGTCCCGCTGGGGATACTGTTGGGAGAGCTAATTCTGGCACAGTACGTTATCAAGCTCGCTGTCTCTGTGTTAGACACCCCTTTTTGCTATCTTCTGGTCAGTTGGGGTAAGAAGGGAACGAACCCCGTTAACGAGTCCAGGTAGGAGCGGACAGGTGCCTAACCTCCAGCCTTTCCTTCGGCGAGCAGGCAAAGGTACAGACCATACTGTTGACCCTTGAGTCTTAGTCGGGCAGTTGCCTTTTCATTTTTACTTGTGTTAAACTAACAAAGCAGTTTAAATAGGTGTGTGGGTATGAATGAATTAGATGTGAATGAGACACAAGAAATAACCAGTCCGTTTGGTGGGCCAGTCACCGTCAAGATGCTGTTGGAATCTGGAGTCCATTTTGGGCACCAGAGGAAGCGGTGGAACCCCAAGATGAAGGAGTATGTATTTACTCAGCGAAATGGCATTCATATCATCGACCTGCAACAGACTTTGGTCAAGTTGGAAGAGGCGCGTATTTTCGTAAGGGACCTGATTGCTGATGGTGGTGACATCGTCTTTGTGGGAACCAAAAAACAAGCCAAGGATGCCATTGAGGAAGAAGCACGGCGGTGCGGTGCTTATTACGTGAGCAGACGCTGGCTGGGAGGAACGCTTACCAACTTCTCCACAGTACAGGCAAGGATTGATTACCTTGTTCGCCTGGAAGATAGGCAGGCTAAAGGGGAACTAGCCTCTTTACCCAAGAAAGAAGAATCCAGGCTGGAAAGGGAGATCAACCGTCTTAATCAGTCGTTTGGCGGCATCAAGGAGATGACTCAAATTCCATCTGCGATGTTCGTGGTCGACCCGGTTCGGGAAAAGATCGCAATTGCAGAGGCCAGGCAACTGGGAGTCCCGATTGTGGCCATGGTGGATACCGATTGTGACCCAACAGTGGTCGATTACCCTATCCCCGCTAATGATGACGCCATAAAGTCCATCAGGCTTATATGTACCGTGATGGCTAATGCAGTGTTGGAAGGGAAAGCCGGAGCAGACTCTTTCAGTCCACCTGCTACGGATGTAGCAGCGGGAGTCGCCCCTGAGATCGGCGAAGAGGGGCTTGACTTTACAGGCAACGAAGATAATGAAGAGTGAAAAAGGAGGGGGATTTGCAGATCGCTGTTGAACAGATACGGGGGCTACGGGAAAGAACCGGTGCTGGGCTCATGGATTGTAAAAAAGCCTTAGCAAACTGTGAGGGGGATATCGAGGCTGCTGCGGAGGCTCTGCGTGAACGAGGGTATTCCATAGCCGAGAAGAAGAAAGAACGGGCCATGGGAAATGGATTGGTCGAGGCATATGTGCATTCTGGAGGCCGTGTCGGTGCTTTGGTTCTCGTTACATGCGAAACTGACTTCGTGGCGCAGACCCCTGAGTTCAAGGAATTGGCTCACGATATAGCTATGCAAGTCACGGCTACTGATCCTCAGTATCTGTCTCCTGATGAAGTCCCTGAAGATGAGAATCCCGAAGAAGTTTGTCTCCTGTCGCAGCCCTTCATAAAGGACCCTCAGAAGACTATTAGCGATATTGTAGTTGAGGTCATTACTAAGGTTGGAGAGAACATTGGGGTTAGCAAGTTCTGCCGTTTCGAAACTGGAGGGGAATGAGCCAACCCAAATACAAGCGCGTCCTGCTGAAAATCAGCGGTGAGGCACTTTCCCGGGAGGAACGGTTTGGTATCGACTCCAATGTACTGAAGGAGATTGCGCGGCAAATTATCGAGGTTAAGGAAACTGGGACTGAGATCGCGATGGTTGTGGGGGGTGGGAATATATGGAGAGGAAATGCCGCTGAGGCGAAAGGCATGGATCGTTCCACGGCTGATTACGCCGGAATGCTCGCTACAATGATCAATGCCCTGGCCCTTCAAGATGCCCTGGAAAAACAGGGAGTGACTGTGCGGACGCAGAGTGCCATATCGATGGAGTCCGTGGCTGAACCGTATATCAGGAGGCGTGCAATACGCCATCTGGAGAAGGGGCGGGTTGTGATATTTGCCGCAGGGACTGGTAATCCGTATATGAGCACCGATACCGCAGCAGCACTCAGAGCAGTGGATATAGGTGCTGAGATCCTCCTGCTCGGGAAGAACAAGGTGGACGGCGTTTATGACTCCGATCCGCTGCTTAACAAAGGGGCTAAAAAGTTCGACAAGCTTACTTATCAAGAAGCTTTAGAACAGCGGTTGGAAGTGATGGATTCAACAGCCTTCGCGCTCTGTATGGAGAACCACCTGCCTATCCTGGTATTCAACCTCCAAGCGCCCCATGGCATAGAGCAGGCAGTGATAGGCAGCAGCACAGGATCACTAGTCTCAGATTGAGGGTAGTATCATGATAAGTGATGTTCTTAGCACAGCTGAAGACAAAATGGAGAAAGCCGTTGAGGTGTTCGGAAGAGAAATGGCTGGTTTGCGTACCGGACGTGCCAGCCCATCGCTGGTGGAGCGCATCCGGGTCGACTATTACGGAGTTCCTACCCCACTGAATCAGATTGCCACTATCTCCGTCCCGGAGGCGCGGATGCTGACGATACAGCCCTGGGACAAATCGTCGTTTCCCAGTATCGAGAAGGCTATACAGAAGTCGGATATCGGACTCAATCCGTCGAGCGATGGCAATATTATAAGACTTACAATACCGGAACTTAGCGAGGAGCGCAGGAAGGAGCTGGTGAAAACCGTACGGCGGCGTGAGGAAGATGATCGAATTGCCATCCGCAACGTAAGACGCGAGGCAATGGAAAAACTGCGCCAGATGCAAAAAGACAAGGAAATCTCTGAGGACGAGGAAAAACGTGCCGAGCAGGACCTCCAGAAATTGACTGACAGCTATATTGAGAAGATCGACTCGATAGGTAAAGATAAAGAGAAAGAAATTATGGAGGACTAACGGAGATCATCAATGACGAAGCAGTCAATGCAAAAGGCAACTGCAGTGGCTGAGTTGCATTCTTCTCAAAGCAGTATCAGTCCTCTTCCTAACCATGTTGCTATCATCATGGATGGGAATGGCAGATGGGCTCAGAGTAGAGGCTTGACCCGGCTTGAGGGGCACTCCGCAGGGACCGAGAATATCCGCAATGTAATCAAGATATTTGCCAATCATGGCATTAAGTACCTCACTCTCTATGCGTTCTCCACTGAGAATTGGACCCGCCCGAGCGAAGAGATACAAGGCCTTTTTCACATACTTGAAGAGGTCATCGAGCGAGAGGTGCAAAATCTTCACAATGAGAACATCAAGTTGAGCCATGTGGGGGATCTTGACGGATTGAGTGAGGGATTACAGAAGAAGATCGGGGATGGAATTGCTCTGACCAGGAACAATACGCGAATGACCCTTAACCTGGCGTTTAACTACGGTGGGCGTTCGGAGATTCTAAGTGCCGTGCGCAGGATTATCGAGGATGGTCTGACAGTGGATGATATTAGCGAAGTGACGTTTAACCGCTATCTCTTAACCAATGAATTACCCGATCCGGACTTGATTATCCGCACTGCCGGGGAAATGCGCCTTTCCAACTTTCTCATCTGGCAGGCTGCCTATAGTGAGTATTATTCCACTCCGACCCCCTGGCCGGACTTTGGCGAAGATGATGTAATGCAGGCGCTCCTGGAGTACAGTCGGCGGGAGCGCCGGTTTGGTGGGGTGGGGTCAAACAAGTAGACCTTTTAGAAGGCCAGTGAACCTCTCCCCGCAGTTATCCACAATAGCATGCTCCGACAAAGACTTATTAGCGCAACCGTTTTCCTCCCCGTGATCGCAGCATCCATCTGGTTGGGAGACATCTGGTTTTCTCTGATTATAGGTGCTGCAGCCCTCCTGGGGTTCCATGAGTTCCGTCAATTGGTCAGCAAAAAGGGGCAGACTCCACTGCTATTCCCTGGCCTGCTTTTGATAGCAGCCATCATGTATTTTGCCTATCGTGGAGAAATCTACAGTGTGTGGCTGTTACCGGTGATTGTGCTACTCCCGCTTATCTGGGTTGTGTTGCGCTCACTCATTTCCCATGCCGGTGCTGAGGGCGCATTTGGTGATTGGCTCTGGACCCTGGGGGGCACAATCTATGTGGGATGGCTGCTGAGCT
The DNA here is from genome assembly GCA_046545575.1 of Dehalococcoidia bacterium. Taxonomy (GTDB): domain Bacteria; phylum Chloroflexota; class Dehalococcoidia; order SZUA-161; family SpSt-899; genus JAGXOF01. The sequence continues at coordinate 43,040 of JBKGZM010000003.1, read as the reverse complement.
TCTGGATACTTCTCCGCGGAAACTTCGGATGGGAATGGACATTGCTGGCTATCCTTTCGACCTTTGCTGTGGATAGCATGGCGTACTTCACGGGTCGGGCGTGGGGAAGACATCCCCTGGCTCCAGGTATCAGTCCGGGCAAGAGCTGTGAGGGGGCGGCAGGAGGGATAATTACCGGCGTTGCGGTAGTGGTTATTCTCAGCTATCTCTTGGGATTGATTGAGGCATCTCCCTTTTCCACGGTGTTGGGCTCACAGGTTGAGATCTGGAAAGTGCTCGTGCTCGGGATTGTTGTTGGTGTTTTCGCTCAGGTAGGAGATCTGGCCGAATCGATGCTGAAACGAGGAGCAGGAGTTGGGGAATCCAGTACCCTTATCCCCGGACATGGCGGCATACTTGACCGCCTGGACAGTCTCCTTTTCACTGGTGTGTTGACGTATTATTATCTGTATATGGTGATCTTATGAAGAGAATCGCCTTGCTTGGCTCCACCGGTTCTATCGGCCAGCAGACGCTGGAAGTGGTTCGGGCATTCCCTGACCATCTCAGTGTGGTGGCACTAGCTGCAGGAAGTAACGTCGGGCTACTGGAGAAGCAAGCTGAGGAATTTAAGCCTAAACTGGTGCATATCGGTGGGAAGGGACCATCTTTGGAGGACATTGCAAGTCATCGGGATGTTGATCTGGTGGTTGTAGCAACATCGGGGAAAGCGGGCTTGATGCCTCTTTTGTCCTCAATCCGCAGCAGGAAACTCATTGCCTTGGCCAATAAGGAATCACTTGTTGTAGCGGGAAAGATAGTGATGGAGGAAGCCCGAACACATAACGTTGAGATTCGACCCGTTGACAGCGAGCACAGTGCCATCTGGCAGTGTTTACAGGGAGAAAGGAGCCAGGTGGAGGAGATCGCCCTCACAGCCTCTGGAGGCCCCTTCAAGGATACTCCGCAAGAAGATCTCGCCAAAGTAACACCTGCTGAAGCACTGAATCATCCGACCTGGAAGATGGGACGTAAGGTAACCGTGGATTCAGCCAATCTCATGAACAAGGGGATGGAGGTTATCGAGGCCCATTGGCTTTTCGGGGTCTCTTTCGATAAAATCAAAGTAATGATTCATCCAGGCAGTATTGTGCACTCGATGGTCAAGTTCACTGATAGCTCTATCAAGGCTCAACTTGGCGCACCTGATATGCGACTTCCCATACAATATTCCCTTTCGCATCCAGAGCGCTGGGAGAATTCAAGTTTACCTCAACTTGATTTTGCCAGCTTACACTCACTGATTTTTGATCCCGTTGACTTAGATAGTCTCCCCTGTCTCAAGATCGCCATTGAGGCAGGAAAAGCGGGTGGTACTTACCCGGCCGTCCTGAGTGCAGCGGATGAGATAGCAGTGGAGCTCTTTCTCTCCGGAAAGATAGGCTTTCTCGACATCCCACGATTGCTCCAGGACGTAATTGATAAGCATAATCAAATATCCGATCCGTCTCTGGAGGAAATCCTAGAGGCAGATGCTTGGGCAAGAGAAAGAGCATGGGGGTGGGGAAAATGAGTGTTGTATTGACCATAATTATCTTTATCGTTGTACTTAGTTTCCTAACGATTATCCACGAGTTGGGGCACTTCAGCACTGCCAAGTGGCGGAAGGTCAAAGTCCTGGAATTTGGTATTGGTTTCCCTCCGCGTATCTTTGCTTTTCGAAGAGGTGAGACGGAATATTCCATTAACGCGATTCCGTTTGGAGGATTTACCAAAATGCTGGGGGAGGAGGACCCTGCTGAGCCGCGGAGCTTAGCGAGACAGGGATCTGCCAGCAGGATACTGATTCTAAGCGCCGGGTCACTGGTGATGTTGTTGTTTCCCCTGGTCATGTTCAGCATCGTTTACATGGTACCGCATCCGGTAGTTGTTGGAGGGGAAGGAATCGAGGTAACAATGGTAAGCAGCGATTCACCTGCTGAAGCCGCTGGGCTTGAGGTCGGTGATGAGATTCTGGAGATAAACGGTAAATCTGTCAAGAACTTCGACGAGCTACAGAAAACCGTTAACGATAATCTAGGCCAGGAGATCACCATGGTGGTGGAGCGGCAAAGTGAGGAACAGATGTTGGAAATGGTTCCCAGACCCAATCCTCCCCCTGATGAGGGCGCATTGGGAATAGGACTCTCATGGAGCCGCATTATTACCGAGACTGAGTGGCTCCCACCGTGGGAAGCTGTTGCTGAAGGAGCCAAACAAACTTGGGACATGGTAGACGCAACGGCACGTGGAATTATCGCTCTTTTTCAGGGACAGGCCTCACGCGAGCATATAGGCATAATCCCCGTCATTCAGGAGACAGGGAGGTTGGCGAGTATGGGAATCATGCCGGTTCTGCAATGGACAGGACTATTGAGCATCTTCCTCGGGGTTATGAACCTGCTCCCCATACCTGCTCTTGATGGTGGTCGAATAGCGTTTGTGCTCGTGGAAAAGATCCGACGTGGGAAGAGGATATCACCTCAGAAAGAGGGACTCATACACCTGATAGCCTTTGTGTTTCTGAACGCTGCCGGTGTCATGCTGATTCTCTATTTCGATCTTCCACGGCTCTTTAGTGGACTAAATATATTGCCCTAGAACATATGAAATGATTAAACGTCGGGCTTCCAGACCTGTTCAGGTTGGTGATGTGAGAGTTGGTGGTGCTGGTGACATCGTTGTCCAGTCCATGACCAAGACGGACACACGCGATATAAAATCCACCGTGGCTCAAATTGACCAGCTGGCTGAGCATGGGTGTGGGATTGTAAGAGTAGCCGTCCCCGATATGGAGGCGGCTGAGGCACTTGCCGGGATAAAGAGAAAGTCGTCTCTCCCCATCATCGCCGATATCCATTTCGACTACCGGCTTGCGCTACATGCACTGGAGAGCGGTGTCGACGGACTGCGCTTGAACCCCGGGAACATTCGCGACTCCGAACACATTAAGAAGGTTGTGCTGGCAGCCAAAGAGCGTGAGGTTCCTATACGCGTCGGGGTGAATGCCGGAAGTCTTCCCCCACTCAGTGAAGATGGGGCAGACCGTAGCCATGTGGAGCGAATGGTCGATGCCGCCATGGGAGAGATTCAACTGCTGGAGAGCCTTGATTTCGAACTCATCAAGGTGTCGCTTAAGGCCTTTGATGTGCTGGACACGATCGAGGCAAACAAAGCGCTTGCAGAACGAACAGCATATCCGATTCACCTGGGTATCACTGAAGCAGGTACACCCGGAAAGGGGACGATTCGAAGTGCCACGGGCATCGGCATACTTCTTTATGAGGGGATAGGCGATACCATTCGCGTCTCCCTTACCGGCGATCCCGTCGAGGAGGTAATCGCCGGATATGAGATTCTGAAGTCGCTTAATATGAGCAACCGGGGACCTACACTGGTTAGCTGCCCTACCTGCGGGCGTACTGAAGTAGAACTTGTTCCTCTGGTCAACGCGGTTGAGGAGCGCCTTTCGAAGATGGACAAGTCCATAAAGGTAGCGGTGATGGGGTGCGTGGTGAACGGGCCCGGTGAGGCCAGGGATGCTGATGTAGGCCTAGCGTGCGGGAAGGGCCGGGGAGTTATTTTCAAGAAAGGAGAAAAGGTCCGCACCGTGGAGGAGGGAGGTTTCCTGGAGGCCTTGATGGCGGAGGTTGAGGCATTTTAGAATCTACAAAAGGAAAATTTATGCGAATAGAACCACTGAAATGGCAAAGCGGAAAACTCAAGCTTCTTGATCAGACAAGGCTTCCCCTTGAAGAGGTCTATCTCGAATTCACCCGGTATCCACAGGTGATCGAAGCGATAAAGAACATGCGTGTTCGCGGCGCTCCGGCCATTGCTGTCGCGGCGGTTTACGGACTTGCCCTGGCCACACAGTCCGTAGAGGCAAACTCGCGATTGCAATTCCAGAAGAAGATGAAATCTGTCTCGGAGGAATTTGCCGCTACTCGTCCCACGGGATACAATCTTTTTTATGCCCTTAAAAGGATGGAAGCAGCTATTGATAAAGACGCGAGAATTGAAGAGATCAGGGCTTCTGTGATGGAAGAGGCTGAATGCATTGCACAGGAAGTGGCGGGTGTTGACCGGCGGATTGCGCAATCGGGCGCTGAACTCATCGAGGATGGATTCAACATTCTCACACATTGCAACGCCGGAGCGCTTGCAACCGCTGGTTATGGCACGGCGATGGGAATGATCGGGGAGGCTCATGAGCAAGGAAAAAGGATTGGAGTCTTCGTCGATGAAACACGTCCCTTGCTCCAAGGGGCCAGGCTCACGGCATGGGAGCTTGTCCAGGCAGGCATACCGACGACGCTGATAACTGACAATATGGCAGGACACTTTATGAAGAAGGGCAAGATCAATTGCGTTGTAGTGGGGGCGGATAGAATCGCGGCCAACGGCGATGTAGCTAATAAGATCGGCACCTACGGAGTTGCGGTTCTGGCGAAGGAAAATTCCGTGCCCTTCTATGTTACCGCACCGACCAGCACTATAGACCTTTCCTTGCCATCAGGTGAAGTCATACCCATTGAGGAACGGAGCCCGGAGGAAGTAACTCACATCCAAGGAACTCATATCGCGCCGGACAGTGTGAACGTGGCCAATCCGGCCTTCGATGTGACCCCGAACCGGTATGTGACCGCTATTATCACTGAAAATGGAATTGTAAGGGAACCTACAGAAGACAAAATACGGGACCTGTTTTCCGGATGATGGTAGGTACGGGGAATATATCGTTTATCGTAGCTTTTGGTGGTGGCGTTTTGTCTTTCTTATCGCCGTGCGTATTGCCATTGGTACCGGTCTATCTGGCTAACGTTGCCGGGGCGTCTGTGCTAAGCTCTGACGGGAAAGCTGCATATCGAGGTCCCCTTTTCCATGCGCTGGTTTTCGTAGCCGGCTTCTCATTGGTATTCACCGGGATGGGGACAGCGGCGGGGCTAGCCGGGTTTGCAACCGGGGCCCATCTGCAGACTCTGAACCTGATATCCGGGTCACTATTAGTATTCTTTGGATTATTCCTTCTGGCGAGCTTCAAGATACCATGGCTTAATTACGAGAAACGCGTTGGTTCTTCTCTAGGTAGTGGGACAGGATACTTGAGGTCATTTCTCATCGGAGCGGCGTTCTCCCTTGGATGGACTCCCTGTGTTGGTCCAATACTGGGAGGTATATTGGCAATGGCCTATAATTCGGAGACTGCCTGGCGTGGGGCCTATCTGTTGATCGCTTATTCTCTCGGCTTAGGCTTGCCCTTTGTGATTGTTAGCCTTGCGGTCGGCACAATCAGTTTATGGCTAAAGCGATTCAGTCGCTATACTCCCCTGGTCTCTACTATCAGCGGGTTGTTGTTGATAGCGGTGGGTGTATTAACGATTCTCAATAAGCTTCAATGGCTGAGTCCTTAGTAGGAGAGGAGGGAGTAAATTGAAACTGATCACAGCAAAAAATTTGTCTATTGTGACGTTGATCATTGCCCTTTTGCCCACACTGCTTATTACTGGGTGTTCCTCGGAGGATGAACCAACGAAAGCAGGACCTCAAATTGGCAAGCCAGCTTTTGATTTTACCCTTCCCGGTGTAGAAGGGAAAGATATCTCTCTCAGTGATTTTCAAGAGAAAGCAGTCTTACTCAACTTCTGGCAATCGTCCTGCGGTCCTTGCCGGGTGGAAATGCCATATCTCAACTCAGCTTTCAAAGGCTACTCGGAGGAGGCAGTGGTGCTTGCAGTTAACGTAGGTGAGTCTCTTTCCAGTGTGAAGCAATTTACACAAAGTTCAGGCCTTGTTTTCCCTGTGCTCCTCGATGCCAGCGGTTCAGTGGCTTCGAAATACCAAATCCGGTTTTTTCCTACTACTTTCCTAATTGATGAACAAGGAATCATCCAGGACATAAAATTCGGCGCATTTCAGAGCGCCATCGAGGCGGCCAGGGAGTTAGATACGGTAATTGACTAGCAGAGCATCCCTGACTTGCTTGGGGATGAGGTCACCAACCGTGGCAGTGGCCACGCTGATTGACGTATCAGCGGCTCCATAGTAAACCAGTATCTCATCCTCGTCTTCGAGAGTTTTCTTGTCCTTGGCTGCTATGGCTCCACAGGTGAACACCACATTTGGCACCCAACATGTGTCAGGATGTCCTATCTCACAATCCTCCACTGGCTCAAGCACAGGGTTCGGTGAACGGTAGAGAAGCACTGAGGGATCATCCAGGTCGAGCAACATCACACCGAGACGGTAGATATGCGTATAGTCGACGCCATGAGTGACGAGAAGCCATCCATATTTTGTCTTTATTGGTTGAGCTCCAGCACCTATCTTTACTGCATCCCACAGCATTCCGGAAGTTGTACCCGCCACTATCTTATGTTCCTTCCGCGGCCAGGGACAACGGAGATGGGGAGAGAAGGTGATCCATATGTGTGGCACAACACGATGGAGCATTGCGAACTCCCCATCGAACTGCTCGGGGAACATGGTTGCATCTTTGTCAGTAAAGCCGGGGAAGACCAGGCCGTGCCGTCTCCACTTGTTCCAGCGGAAGCTAACAAAGTCCTGAACCGCTATGGATGCGAGAGCGATCTGCGCCACTGTACTGCTATATGCGGTATAGAGCATATAAATCCAATCGCCTATCAGGGTCAATCGAGGATCTTCACATCCCTTTTCCTCGCTCTTGGTCTTCGGCCCGAATATAGGAAACTCCAGCCTCTCAGAGAATCTGAAACCATCCTCACTTAATGCCAATCCAAGCCGGGAGATCTCGTCATCCCCAAATGCCCGATAAACCAGATAAATCTTGTCTCCGAGTCTTATAGTACCCGGGTTAAGCACGTATTTGGACTCCCAATAATGGTTTTTGATAGGATTCAGAATTGGGTTGCCGCCAAATCTTTTCAGTAGACCGGCTTCTGGCTGCATAGAGGGAGCCGTATCCTTTGAGACTATCTCCTGAGCGGTTTCTTTCTCGGTGCCCAACAGGATAGACGCCAGGTCCTCCCATTCTCTTCCCTGCTCCATGAGCTCAACAATCCTTTGCTCTACCTCTGTTTCTTTTCCACCTGCGGCCTTGAAATATTCAATCAAAAATTCACGTGAAAACCAGTCCCTCTCGACGTGAAGTGAAAGTGGAGAGGGTAAGTCCTGCCCACCCTTGAAGCTGTAGCTTGCCCAGGACCAGGCCGAACAGGTAACAAATTTGCCATCAGGAAGGGTAAGCGCTAAATGGTATGAATCGGCCATGGCCTTAAGGCTGCCCGATAATTCCGCTGGATTTAAGTCTTTATCAGCTTCCGAGCCTATCTTATCCGCCATTTGCCTAAGCCGCTTTGTCAGCATGCGATGGTGGCCATCCTCAAAAATATTATGTGCTGAAAGCGGCTCTCTCCCCCAATGTCCCTCCAGTGAATTTATCACCCTGAGGCCAAACTCCCTCCTGATGGAGGCAAACCTTTGCCATACCTTTCCAAATCTCTCTGCCTCCACAATGTTCTTGGTAATGCTAGTAAGGTAGCGAAGCTTGGGAAACTCACCCCCCATACCTTTGTGAAGGCTTGACACGACCACGCGGGATGTTAACTTATCCAGGGCAGATGACTCCTTCATCTCCACGAGTGAAGGGAAATCCTGGTGGCTGACCACCAAGGGCTCTATAGGACAGATGGTGAAATGCTCAGGGCGAATGTTCTCAGCTATAAGCCTCCGCAGTTCTTCCATATAGTCCCGATCCTCAATCCAGCTTGCGAGCGCAAGCGTATCCAGGGGATCGTAGTCTTGCAAGAGTTCAGAGAGGTTGCTATACCCCATTCTGTTGACCAAAGAGGAGGGAGGGTGCTGCCATAAAAGCCAGAAGGCCATGTCACTGGTCAGGGAGAACCCTTCTTCATGCGGGAAGTTGTGGAAAACGAAATTCACTAATTCTTTCGTCCGCATAAGGGAAGAGAGACTGCCAGTAGGAGGAATCGCAACCTCCACTTGATGCAGGAAGTCCCGTATCGCCGCCGTTATTTCGCCTGAGCGAGCGCCTTGGGGCACGTTTAAGAACCCATGCACGAACTGCTCGAATTCCGCCTTTTGCCTGGTGAATATTGATTTATAGATTTCCTCGGCGTATACCTTTTTACCATCAGGAGCGACCAGTTCCGGAGGTACTACCAGTGGCACCCCTGGGATAAATTCCCGATAGGTTATTTGCGGCACGGGGGGTTTGCGTTCCTCGGCTTTCTTTTCCCACGCGCTTAAGAAACCAGGACATTGACGTAGAAACTCGTTCGTGAGGTCTTCCTCTCTTTTCCCGGCTTTTGCGGATAGCAATTCCTCTGCTTCCAACGAAGGTAGTGCCTTCAGTTTATTTCTCAGGATTCCCATCTCTGTTGCAAAACTGACCACAAATCTGTTGTGGAGAGATATGAAGGCATTGAAAAGATCGTCCCTGCTCATATCTGTTTTGAAGGCATAGGCCAGAAGAAACCGATAAACGATCTTTGCCCACAGCGTAAGGGGGAAATCAGCCTCTGCATGGTCAATGCTGGCCATTTTGGCCAAGTGCTGATACGTTTCCTTTGGGAAGATCCTCTGATAGAGTGAGTGAAACAGATTGAAGCTATTACTGTATCTACTCATCAGAACGTGGGGGTGTATGGTAACTGGATCGGGGCGTTGCATCTTCTGTGCCCCCATCACTGGTATTGGTTGTACCATGGGAGCCGCATCACTCGCGCCGTTTCCTCTCCACCATTTCGGAACATTGACTATCTGGTCAAACAGGGATTTGATAACTTGCCTTGAGACGAGTTCCGACTTCGCCCATGATACTGTGTGAATCTTGATGCCAAGATTTGCTGCACAGATACGAGCCTCGCTGGCAATCGCTGTGGTAGCAAGCCAACTATCTATTCCATATCCCGTGATAGCTGTCATCCACGCTTGAGGAGGCTCCTGAGAATATAGTCGAAGTAAAGGGTAAGATATCCCCCACTGTCCGCCTATGAGACAACCAAGGGAGTAACCATAGAGAGCAGCAAGGAGAGGCTGGGCGACATTGCTGCAAACCTGGGCATCCAGGTGATGGAAGTTGAACCTGGAAAGAACCAGGTCCACCCCCTCGCTTTTTATCGGTCGGAGAAGAAGATCAATCCATTCAGGAGAGAGGCCTTCAACCTCTCCGTTGTTAAAGCGGCTCTCTAAATCAGCTTCTAAAAGGACAAGATCAGCGCCGAGATTGAGCGCTATCTCCATGATGGCACGGATATGCCAACCTTTCCCCTCCAACTGACCATCCTCCAGCAAGAAAGCCATTCGCCGTATGTTGCTTTGGGGGAGCGCTTCGATCGCCTCGAGCGCCTCTCGTCCTGCAGAAGAACCAACTGCTATGATCACTGACCGTGAATCAGGGTAAAACCTCTTAAGACCTTCTTCTACCGTTTTCACTACATGTGAGAGGGTATCAACCTCATTGTAGAAAGGAATACCAACGACTATGTCGGCTTCCTCAAATTGTCGAAGTGCATGGGCCAGATGTTCCTTTAAACTCGTCCGGAAGCGGTTATTAACTTCCTCAAAGGCGTCCATTTCTTCCTCTCCACATGCATAGGTCATTTGGGAAACATCTCCAGCGGTGCCGAGAGATCGAGCACAGCTACGATCACGCTGAGAAGAAGGTGGTATTGCTTTCCTTTCCATAAGCGACCCTGCATGCTCATATATTATACTCAATTATTTTCAGTAATGAATACATCCCGAATGCTTGCGTGAGCCAGAGGATGAGACTGATTTTTATTGCGGTGTGACTGTTTGGATAATGGCTCCGCTGATATGGACAGTCTGTGGTGTTTGTGATAGGCTTTAGCCACCGATGTGGTATATTCTTGAGAGAAGTTCAGGGCCATTATTCCCCCGAATTTCACTGAATAAAATCGGGCCAATTTGTCTCTATAGCTCCTAACGATATAATAGTAAGCGGAGTGCTCCGTTGTCATCCATGAAGAGCCAAAGTACTACACGCGGGATCAACTTGGCAGAATTGAATAGCCGAAGGTAAACATGACAAGAGGAACAAAGACCAGGAGAAGATGCTTATGACAACAGAAATACTGGAACTAATAGATGACCTGAAACAGTATGTCCAGGAACAAGAATGGGATAAAGCCATTGATCTGCTGTCTCAGTTCAGAGCACCGGATCAAGCTCAGGCGTTTACTGAACTGGACAGAGCGGAGCAGAAGGAGCTTTTCCCTAACCTGGATGAGGAAAAACAAGCTGACCTGTTCGAGCATCTGAAAAAGGAAGACGTTAGGAGGCTATCTCAGGAAATAGACCGGGATACACTTTTGCCTATATTGGATAATGTAGGCCCAGATGTGGCTGCGGATGTACTCCAGAGCTTTCCTCCGCAGGAGAGTCACGAGATTCTGGAGGGGATGGAGGAAAAGGAACAGGTCTCTCCCTTGCTTAGCTACAGTGAAGACACCGCGGGCGGTCTGATGACCCCTGAGGTTCTCACTCTTCCTTCACGAATGACAGCGGCGAGAGCACTCGATAGACTGAGAAGACTCAAACCGCCCCAGGGAACGGTAGAGGTCCTATACGTCGTTGATAGAAGGAATCGACCACAGGGAACATTGACGCTTAGACAATTGATCCTGGCTGACCCCGAAGAGAAAATAAGTGAGGTGATGAACCCCGATGTTATATTCGTGACTGCGGATACTGACAGGGAGGAATGTGCTCGCATCATGTCACGTCACGACCTCTCAGCTTTGCCCGTCATCGATGATGAAGGTCGCCTGTTAGGTATAATTCGCCTGAAGGAGTCCCTGGAAGTGGCAGAGGAGGAAGCCACCGAGGATATGTATCACATGGTTGGGGTTAGCGAAAATGAGCGGATACTCACACCATTTAGGGACTCCATAAGAAGAAGGCTACCCTGGCTGAGTATCAACTTGGGTACGGCTATCCTGGCTGGTGTGGTTGTGGGCCTGTTCGAATCCACGATAGCTCAGGTAGCGGCACTTGCCGTTTTCATCCCCGTTATCGCCGGTCAGGGAGGGAATGCAGGTGCTCAGACCTTAACCATCATGGTGCGCAGCCTTGCTTTGGGCGAGGTATCCTTCAGAAATGCGAAGAGAGCACTTTTTAAAGAACTGGGGCTGGCGGCCATTAATGGGCTGGTGATAGCAGTTATCGCCGGGAATATAGCATTTTTCTGGAAAGATGACTTATGGCTGGCTGTGGTCCTGGGAGGAGCCATGTTTGCGACCATGATAGTTGCGGGGTTGAGCGGGGTGGTAATCCCCTTGCTATTAAAGCTTATGAAAGTGGATCCTGCCCTCGGGTCAACCGTGGTGGTTACCACCATCACCGATACGGGCGGATTACTCATTATGCTGGGAATGGCTACATTGATGATAAGCTACCTCGTTTGAGCTTGAATTGGCTGCTTCGATCTTCCTTTCGGAATTGAGAGTAACATTATAGTCATTGGTTACGATAATATCGGCCTTATGTTTATGACAGGAGATGATCTTGTGCTCGATGTGCAGGATCTTCTCCAGGAACTCATCCTGCTTCTCCCTTATCCTTTGTCTCCGAATCCTGGCTGTATCAATATAGGTGCGCTCAAGAAAGATGCGGTAATGAGCATTGTTCAAGAGAGTGGTATAGGTTCCTTCGACCAGTATGCTATTGGCACCATCGAGATTAATCGTCTCCTCGATGATCATATCCTCTTCAAAAACCACCAGGGGCTTCTTGATTTGAGGTTTCCCTGCAGCGATCTCATCCAGATTCCGGTCAAGGGCTTTGAGTTGAACCTCGGATATCCCCACATGCCTAATATCATTTCTACGTAATACGGCATTGGTTCTTGGCGGATACACAAAATAGTCATCCTGTTGCAGGGTCACACACCTTTTCTCCCCGCTATTAAAGATACTTGAAAGTACTGTAGCGATCTCCGATTTGCCACTGCCGGATTCGCCGGCGATACTGATTATGAACCTGTCGGTGCTCTCCTCTATCTGAGGTAGAAGCAACCCCGCTATAGCTTCCGCAGCCTTGACATGTACTTCATCTACAACTATCCTGTCTCCTATCATTCTGCTTCTCTTTATGCCCAAATACTTTGAACATGTTACCAAACATTTTAGTCGTTGTCTAGATGGGTCCAATGCTATTGCAAAATTAATAATTTAATGGTATAGTAACCTCACCATGAGGATGCTCTGGATTGGTTATGGTCAGGCAGGAGCTAAAATTGTCGATGCCCTTATGGGAATGGACAAGAAACGCTATGCTGCCATAGTGATCAACACAGAGGGGCTGGACCTGGCTGGACTGAAAAACATCGACGAAAAGATACTAATAGGCAAGTACAGGCAAAAAGGTAGAGGGGTAGGGGCCAATATTGACCTTAGCGAAGAGATGGCTCAGAAGTCCTTGTCCCAGATGATGGACAGGATTGCGAGGGCGAGCAGGAAATTGGACCCCGAAGCTTATTGTATTGTGGCAGGAATGGCTGGTGGGACTGGAGCTGGTGGAGGGCATATACTGGCAAAGGAGATCAGGGACATATACCATAAGCCAGTCTATGGACTCGCGGTATTACCTTCCACTGTGGGGATGGCGTCAGATAAGGAGGCGCTGTGCATCGCCAATACGCTCAGGAGCACCGAGTCGTGGCGGGCTAATTTCGATAATACCTTACTTGTGGATAACGGTCAGTACGAAATGCATGAGGAGATCAGCGAGACCGGTGAACCCGTGGAGAAGATGTACCAGAGAATTAACGAGGATATAGCAGCGAGATTGACCATTCTTCTGGGGGCAGGGGAAGCCAAACATCCCCCGCAGGAGGTATTTGGCTCTTCGGAAGTTATAGCTACCTTCGGTCAGGGCGGAGGCTTTTCAACCATCGGGCACCGCAGCGAGAAGATCAGACTTAAGAGTCGGTTCTGGGCGAAAGGAGTAAAGCCTGACGAGAAAAGGCTGGAGGAAATCATAAAAGAGAGCACGGATGAAAGCATGTTGACCTTCGCCTGTGACGTCAGTGGTGCAAAGGCGGCGGGCTTGGTGGTTTACGGGAGACCGGAGCATTTATTTACACAGGCCATCATAGCCGGGAAAGGCCATCTTGAACAAAAACTAAAAGTCGGTGAGGTTAGATACGGTGATTACCCTGATAAGGGGAGCACCGAGATCGGTGCAGTAACGCTGGTATCCGGACTAACCGACCTCCCCCGCTTGAACCAGATGAAGACAAGGCTGCAGGAACTCAAATAGATGCATCTACTCGCAGAAACTACATATCCTCTTCTATTACAAAATCATAATTCCTGAAGGTTCTGGCTACCATTATATCGATCGACTGCAGGTCTTTCCCTTCTTGGTTTATACGTTCGAATATATCGCATACCGCTGCGACGTCAAAGTTTTTAATGCGAATGAAGGACAGTTTATAATCACTGAAAACGCGGCTTAATTGACGCAGGTTCTGTTCGATCTTCTGACTGAACCCCGGCTCTCTCGATATACGCTGATGGAAATCATCCTCCCACTTGGGAACGTCGCTCAGGCGGATGAGAAAGGCCGGATTTGCTTTGCGTTTGCGCTTCTTAAACTCATTTGCGAAGAAAAAAGTGGCATCTGTCGCATCAAAGTACAGCGTGAAATCGAAGTTGCTTTGACCTTTTACCTTTCCTTCACCGCCATACATTGAGACAAATAGAGATGTTGCCCGCTGCTGCCCGTCCAGGATGTAAACCCGTTTTCCGTGTTTCCCATTGCCCTCTGTATCGACAGGTAGAAGAAGCCCGCCTAATTGACGGGCAACATTCAGGTCGATAGTTGTCTCCCAACAGAGAATGCTTCCTATCGGGTAAAAACGATAGATGCTGTCCCAGATCTTTATGATATCCTCAGGACCCCATACAAATTCACGCTGAAATGATGGAATTAAAAGCTTGCCTTCCGCCAGTCTATTGACGAAATCGGGTATTGTCTCTTCATCTGTGCTGATCTCACGGTTCATAACATCCAAGAATGTGCCTCCAAGTTATCTTTTGTGCCCAAATTCCTATTATAACATTTTGGGCCTTCGGTCAACGTAACGTGCAGGATCGAGCTGCTGAATAATGCTCATGATATCCTTATGCGTGTGATACAATAGGTTTAGAACTCATCAGTCTGCGTGCCGTTATGACGAAAGAGGATACCCTTACTGGTATCTTACAGAAATCTGTGGAAACCTTGAATTGTAGCGCAGGGATAGTAGCGCTGTGGCACGATCTGGAGGGGTATTTTGTTGAGGAGGCAGCATGCGGCCTTGATTCCGCTGGTATTACCAGGCTGCGCCCTGTAATGCAAGAGCTTATCTCAAAGCTGGACTACGAAGAACAACATATTTACAGGCTCTCAGATCTTGTCCCCGGGATACATGCTCCTGAGGACATACAAAACCAGGAGAGCCAAGAGTTGATCCTTGCTTTTCCTATCACGCTCGAGAAAGGGGAAATCGGGGTTATAGCTGTGTTGCGTTCTGCCTCATCCGAAATGTTTACTACCGAGGATCAAAAGTTGCTCTCCATATTCGCCGATCAGGCAGCCCTCTCCATCCAGAACAGCCATTTGGCATCTCAACTCAGCGAAGCCCAATTTAAGCTTAACACTGTTTCGCAAAATAGCGGTGATGAAATTCATGGCCTCGATCACCAGCGCGAAGTTGAAGATATCACTTCAACGCTCCTCGCAACAGTATCACATGAACTTCAGACCCCCCTCTCGATAATCAAGGCGTATACCGGAACATTGGCTCGTCCTGATGCCAATTGGACCATAGATGACATAAAGAGCAAATTGCAGGCAATCGAGGAAGAGAGCGATCGCTTGAGCAACCTGGTAAGCAAGCTCCTGTACACTTCGCGACTTAGAACCGGGAATCTATCACTCAACCGACTTCTTTTGGACATCCCCACAGAGGTAAACAGGGTAGGAAGGAAATTGAGCGAGTTAATCGAAATACATGAGATGGAGGCTGATTTCCCCCCGGACTTCCCTCCTGTCCTGGCTGATCCGGAGATGATAGAGGAAGTTCTTATAAACCTCCTTGAAAACGCTGTGAAGTTCTCACCCGGTGGCGGGAAGATTACAATTCGGGGCTCGGTATCGGGAAACGACGTATCGATCAGTATCATTGATCAGGGAATCGGCATCCCGCTGCGCGATCAGCCCCAGATATTTGATCGTTTTTACAGGGGTGACAATAGCCGTACGGGCCAGATACAGGGCACAGGATTGGGCCTTTACATTTGCAAGAGCATTATTGAGACTCATGGAGGACAAATCTGGGTAGATAGCACTCCGGGTAAGGGCTCTTACTTTTCATTCAACTTGCCCATTGGAGAGGATAAACTCTGATCATGGAAGACAAAATCATGACTCAGGAACAGAAGAACCGCCTGATGAGGCAGTTACATGTTCAGGGAGATTTGAAATGGTAGAATCCCAACGGAAGAGAACAGTAATGGTCGTGGACGATGAGCCTCGAATTATAGAGGCAGTGAGCATGAATTTGGAACTGGAAGGCTGTCAGGTCACCAGTGCATCCAGTGGCTATGAGGCTCTAAAGAAAATCTCCAAAGAATTACCGGACCTTGTTATCCTGGATGTCATGATGCCGGAGATGGACGGATTTGAGACCCTGAGAAGAATCCGTGAAATATCGACTGTGCCGGTCATTATGCTCACGGTGAGAGGTGAGGAGACCGATAAAATAAGGGGGCTTGATCTCGGAGCTGACGATTACGTGACTAAGCCTTTTAGTCCCAGGGAACTCGTATCCCGCGTGAAAGCATTGCTTCGGCGAGCTGAGACGCCTACTGCAGCTCCCAAGACCGAGATTCAGGTGGATGATGACCTGTCCATTGATTTCAACAGACGCAAGGTGATGATCAGAGGAAAAGAAATCAAACTAAGGCCTACTGAGTACCGTCTTCTGTATCACCTGGTCAGCAATGCCGGCAGCGTTTTGCCTCACGAGACTCTATTAAGAAGGGTATGGGGATATGAGTACAGAGATGAAGACCACTACCTGTGGCTTTACATAACCTATCTCCGCCAGAAGATCGAGGAAGATCCCAAGCATCCCCGGTACATCTTAGGTGAGCGAGGGATTGGGTATCGCTTTAAAGAGTTTGAAAAGCATTAATCGGGTTATCCCAATGAATCAAGAGAAGAATGGAAATAGAGTCGTCACAGACAGATAACGCGCTGGACAAGCTGAAAGAACAATACCCCGAGAAATTTGCCTCAGAGAGACAGATATTCAGCCACATTCGCAGAGGTGACAGAATCGTCATAGGATCAGCATGTGGTGAACCTGAATATCTGGTTCAGGCGTTGATAAATTATGTGGAATCAAGCAAAGCTTCTTTCGACGCAGAACTTATACATGTCTGGACGTTTGGGATCGCTCCCTACGCCGATGACAAATACAAATATAGTTTCCGCCATAATTCCTTCTTTCTCGGGAGCAGTACCAGAAACGCAGTCAACGAGGGAATTGCAGACTATACACCGATCTTTCTCTCACACGTTCCGGGCTTGTTCTATCGGGGGGTAGTGCCGATTGACGTGGCGCTTATCCAAACCTCACCTCCTGACAGGCACGGTTTTATGAGTCTGGGAGTGAGTGTGGACCTCACAAAAGCGGCGGTGGAGAGCGCTTCCTTGGTCATAGCTCAAATCAATCAAAATATGCCTCGTGTCCACGGCGATGGCTTCATACATATAGACAGTGTAGACTTCATCGTCGCACATGATGCCCCGTTATTGGAATATGAAGCCAAGGCTCCCGATGAGATTGTGCAACGTATTGGCATGCATGTGGCACGCCTGATCCGGGATGGGGATACGATTCAGGTAGGGTATGGAAGCATACCAAACGCGATTCTGTCCAGCCTTATTTATAAGCAACACCTGGGGGTTCATACCGAACTTCTAAGCGATGGCCTGGTGGAACTTATGAAAAGGGGTGTGGTCGATAACACAAGGAAATCCCTTGATCGCGGAAAGACCGTGGCGACATTCTGCATGGGTAAGCAGGAGGCATATGAATATATTCACGACAACCCGGGCATCGAATTCCGGACTATCGACTACACGAACAATCCTCTGGTAATAGCTCAGCACGAGAACATGGTTGCGATTAACAGCGCACTGGAGATAGACTTAAGCGGGCAGGCCACCGCAGAATCAATCGGGAAGACGTTTTACAGCGGCATTGGGGGGCAGGCTGACTTCATGAGGGGCGCTGTACTTGCACCGGGCGGTAAGACCATATTGGCTCTGCAAGCGACTGCTCAAGACGGTGAAGTCTCCAGAATAGTCCCATTTCTGAAAGAAGGAGCAGGGGTGACTCTGACCAGGGGCGATATTCACTACGTTGTCACGGAATACGGGATAGCGTATTTACATGGGAAGAATATCAGAGAAAGGGCTATGGAACTCATAGCGGTTGCACATCCAAAGTTCAGGTCCTGGCTGCTACAGAAGGCAAAGGAACTCAAGCTCATATATGACGATCAGAAACTCATAGAAGGAAAGGGAGGGGAATATCCGGAGGATTTGGAGACCTACAGGTCAACAAAAAGCGGAATGGAGGTATTTCTCAGGCCCATTAAAATAAGCGATGAGCCTTTACTTCGGGACTTCTTCTATTCCCTTTCAGATGATAGCGTGTACAAGAAATTCATGTCGGTGCGAAAGGATATGCAGCATGAGTGGCTGCAGGAGTTCGTAAT
The DNA here is from genome assembly GCA_046545575.1 of Dehalococcoidia bacterium. Taxonomy (GTDB): domain Bacteria; phylum Chloroflexota; class Dehalococcoidia; order SZUA-161; family SpSt-899; genus JAGXOF01. The sequence continues at coordinate 25,218 of JBKGZM010000003.1, read as the reverse complement.
TGTCGACTATACCACGGAAATGGCCATCGTTGCAGTGCCTTCGTGGAGTGAAAGAGAAGAGGTTTTAGGGGTGGGAAGGTATTACATAGATAGGAACGGTTATACCGCTGAAGTTGTTTTCGCTGTGAGGGATGAGTACCAAGATCGAGGAATAGGGACTGCATTGCTCTCGTATCTAACTTACCTGGCAAAGAATCAGGGACTTCTTGGTTTTACCGCTGAGGTGCTATGGGGGAATGAAGCAATGCTTCAACTGTTCAGAAAAGCGGGGTTCAAAATCGAAGAGCGATACGAAAGCGGGACATATCAGCTAAGGATGGCTTTTACGTAGTGGTAGGATTATTTGCCAGCGAACAGACGTTGCATGATGCCGACAGGTGCGTTATAATAGCTACAGTGCAGCTATATAAACAGTCTATCAAACACAAAAGGGGAGGGTATGAATGGAAAAAATTGAGCTCCTGAAAAGGTCTGAGTTGTTTCGTGACCTCGATGATGACCAACTGGCTGTCATCCAGGATCTGTGCACTTCTGAAGTCTTCGAGCCTGGTGACCTTATTTGCAAGCAAAGCAGGATAGAGGATCGCGTTTATGTGATAGAAGAGGGGCTGGTTGGGATCATCTTAGAGGTAGGACCAATGGCACAGCGCCAGGTCCAGGCAGTTTCCAATTTTGAGACATTCGGCTGGTCAGCCATCATAGAGCCCCATACATGTACAGCCAGCGTCAAGGCTATAGAGACAACAAAGGTTCTGGCCTTTGAAGGGCAGAAACTCGATGATTTGTTCGCTGAAAGACCGGAAATAGGGTTTAAAGTAGCTAAGGCAGTCGCACGGGTGGTAGCAACGAGATTGCGGCAATCTTACGTGCAATTGCTCGGCGTTACTGCTCAGGATTAACCCTCAATAGAGCATCTACTAATCGCACAATAAACGGCAAGGCCTTGCCTGGATGGATGGATGTGGTGTGTGGTTTGATAGATTCCAATGCTTGAAAGAGATAGGATACGCGTGTGCGCCGCACAGGCGCATGAGCAGATATTGAAAGTTTTTGACTAAGGAGGATTTTTGGCAATGGCAGACGAAAAAGGCATAAACTCGGTAATGACGGAAACGCGAGTTTTCTACCCTACTGAGGAACAAAGGCAGCAGGCTTACATCAAGAGCATGGATGAGTACAGGGAAACCTACCAGAGATCCATCGATGACCCTGAAGGCTTCTGGGGAGAATTAGCAGAACAGCTGGACTGGTACAAGAAGTGGGACAAGGTGCTCGTTGAGGACTTCAAAGAAGGCAAGCATGAGTGGTTTGTAGGGGGCAAACTCAATGTCGCTTACAACTGCGTGGATAGACATACCAGCACCTGGAGAAAGAACAAGGCTGCATTTATCTGGGAAGGAGACCCCGGCGACAGCAGGATCATTACCTATCAAGAGCTCTATCACGAGGTATGCAAATTCGCCAATGTGTTGAAGAAACACGGCATTCAAAAGGGGGATAGAGTATCCATCTACTTGCCCATGATCCCTGAATTGCCAATTGCTATGCTGGCCTGCGCCAGAATCGGTGCTATTCACAGCGTCGTATTCGGTGGTTTCAGTGCCGATGCTTTAAGGGACAGGATACTGGACTGCGGCGCTAAGCTCCTGATCTGTGCGGATGGCTACTACCGCAGCGGTAAAGTCATCAGAAGTAAGGACAATGCAGACGAGGCTCTGGAAAGCTGTCCTGAGGTGAAGCACTCCATCGTGGTCAAGAGGGCCGATATCGAGGTTCCCATGAAGGAAGGCCGTGATCGCTTCTGGAATGATGAGATGGCTGCCGAGGACATCAAGGCAACCTGTGAGCCTGAAGTAATGGATTCCGAGGACCCGCTATTTATACTTTACACTAGTGGAACCACTGGCAAGCCTAAAGGGGTACTGCATACACAGGCTGGCTATCTGCTCTTTGCTGGCCAGACAATGAAATGGAGTTTCGACTTCAAGCCCGATGAGGAAACATACTGGTGTACAGCGGATATCGGATGGGTTACAGGGCATACCTACTGCCTGTACGGGCCTCTATCCCTTGGCGCTACCAGCCTGATATTTGAAGGAGTCCCGACCTATCCCAAACCGGACAGGTTCTGGCAGATCGTGGAGAGGTATGGCGTGAACACGTTCTATACCGCTCCGACAGTCCTTCGCTCCCTCATGAGAGAGGGGGATGAATGGGTAACCAAGCACGATCTGAGCAGTCTGCGCGTTCTGGGTTCCGTGGGCGAACCTATAAACCCGGAGGCGTGGATGTGGTACTACACAGTAGTAGGACAAGAGCGGTGCTACATAACCGACTGCTGGTGGCAGACCGAGACCGGTGGTCACCTGATCAGCCCGATTCCTGGGGCCACACCGCTCAAACCTGGCTCTGCCACGTTCCCACTCCCCGGCGTTGTTCCGGAGATTCTGAGGGAAGACGGCAGCAAGGCAGATGTCAACGAAGGCGGCTGGCTGGTCATCACAAGGCCCTGGCCTGGACTTATGCGAGGGGTCTATGGCGATCCTGAGCGGTTCAAGGAAACATATTTCAGGAAGTTCGAGGGAGTATACACATGCGGTGACGGAGCCAGGATAGACGAGGATGGCTACTACTGGCTCATGGGCCGGATAGACGACGTGATCAACGTATCCGGGCACCGAATGGGGACAGCCGAGGTTGAGAGCGCGCTGGTATCTCACCCGAGCGTAGCCGAGGCTGCCGTTGTGGGTATGCCGCACGAGGTCAAAGGCCAGGGCATATATGCCTTTGTGATACTGAGGGCCGGTGTGGAGAAGACGGATGATCTCAAGAAGGAACTCAGGAGCCATGTCCGTAACGAGATCGGCCCCATCGCGACACCGGACGGTGTCCAGTTCACTGACGGCTTACCCAAGACCAGGAGTGGCAAGATCATGAGAAGGATATTGACCAAGGTGGCTGCTGGTGAAGTCGATGGCGTGGGTGATACGAGTACGCTTGCTGACCCTTCCGTAGTTGATGACCTGATCAGGGGCAGACAAGGATAAACAAACCGAAATCGAGATAGATAGAGAAAGGAGAATAACCGCGTGAGTGACAGCAAGCTAGCTAATCCGGCAGCTTTAGGTTTGGGGGGATTCGCGATGACGACCTTCCTTCTGAACTTCGTTAATGCCGGGATAGTCGATGCAGCGAGTCTGGGAATGGTACTGCCGGTGGGATTGTTCTATGGGGGAATGGCCCAATTTTGCGCTGGAATGTGGGAAGTAAAATCCGGAAACACCTTCGGAGCTACCTGCTTCTCGTCCTTTGGCGCATTCTGGATCGCTTTGGCCACCATGATAATCCTGGAGACAGCGGGACTGCTTCCTGCAGTGCCTGTCGAAGGTATGACCCTGTTCCTGGTTGCATGGGGAATCTTTACAGGCTATGCAACCATTGCATCTCTGAAAACCTCACGGGCGCTATGCGCCGTGTTTGTGACCCTTACCATTCTGTTCTTCCTGCTTGCCTGGGGAGAATACAATGCGACCGTCAAGACGATAGCAGGATACGAGGGAATCCTGTGTGCCCTTATTGCCTGGTATTGCTCCGCAGCGGTATTAATCAACTCCACGTTCGGCAGGGAATTACTTCCCCTCGGCCATTTGAGTGAGCAAATAAGAAATGCCCCCCAGCCTGAAGCTGGGGGGCATTTCGTTCTATCCCTTGCCCTTCACAAACTTACCCCGAGTATATAAACACCTAACGCTTCCTGATAGAAATGCTCATGTTCTTGGGCGACTCTGCCCCCTTCAGTGATGAAACCATATCATACACTATGTTGGCGAAGAGGTCTGCAACATATTGTTTAACTGGGATCGCTTTGCCATCTGCAAAGACAGAGACCTCCTCCGCTTGTGATGATAAGATCTTGTCCTCAATGAGGTCAGCCAATCCTGATATGTCATCGTGGGAGTACTGGGGAGCTCTCTCATCGAGGTCTAATTCTTCATCTGTAACCACCGCCAGAAGTTCCTGGGGGAAAAGGGCAAGCTCCCCAGACCCCTTTCTGTGAACCTCTATCTTGCTGGCTTTCCCTTTCTTAAATCCTTCCACGAGAACGAGGTCGCAATCCCACGGGATAAACTGCGCGAGATCGGCCAGACTCATCTCATGGTCGGTTTGCTGGATGACCGCCACCCTTTCCGTGGAACTCAGGATAACACACTCGCTGCCCGCTTGAGCGTGGCGCCAGGAATCCTTTCCCGGTATGTCCAGATCGAAACCTCCAGCCTGGTGTTTTATAGTAGCAATGCGATGACCACGGCCTTTGAGTTCGGGAATCAACTTTTCTAAAAGGGTTGTTTTCCCCGTCTCCGATTTGCCCACAATACAAACAGTAGGTGGCATGCTATCTTTCCTCCTTCCAGTCTATCATTTGCACGGTAACTTCATCTCCTACCTCTATTGATGCCCTATCTTCTGGGAGGATCATAAGTCCATTGGACCTCGTCATAGAAGTCAAGATACCGGACCCTTGCGGCCCCGTTGAGCTAGCATAGTACTGGCCTTTCTCCTTTCTCACCATAGCTCTCACGAAAACACGGCGTCCGTCCGTGTTTTCGATTCGGCTCTCGCTTACCGCTGAAATAGTCGGTTTGACAAGCTTTTTCTTCCCGAGCATTTTGAGAATTGCCGGCCTTGCAAACTGCTCAAAGCTTACCATCGAACTGACAGGATTGCCGGGAAATCCCAGATGTGGGACGCGCTTATCTCCCTTCTGTAGCACCCCAAAACCTTGTGGCTTGCCTGGCTTCATTCGAACCGTCCAAAATGATATATCTTCGATCTCAGCCAGCGCGTACTTTACTACATCATAATCGCCCTTCGAGACTCCACCTGTAGTAATCAGCAGGTCTGAATCCATGGCCTTTGCTATCTTATCAGAGACATCACTTCGCACGTCTGTAGCGATCCCCAGAATATGAGGTATGCCTCCGTATCGGAGAACCTGGGCAGCGACACTGTAGGCGTTGCTGTTATATATCTTGCCCGGCCGCAATGGCTGCCCGGCGTCCACCAGTTCATCACCGGTAGCGAGAATGGCGACAACGGGGCGGCGAATTACATTGATTTCGGCATACCCCAATGATGCCAGAACTCCTACCTCCTGCGGACGGATCTCTGTGCCCTGCTCCAGGGTCAGCGCTCCTTTCGTGATGTCCTCGCCAGCCTCTCTGACGTTGGCCCCCCTTTCCACTGCTTCCACTACCCCGATCTCATCAAGCGGCGTCCCTTTCCCCTTACGGGTCTCTTCATCAGTGTTCTCGAATGGAACAACGGTATCCGCTCCTTCAAGAAGCGGCGCACCCGTCATGATCCTGACAGCGGTGCCAGGGGTCACCTCTTGGGAAGACACATACCCCGCGGCTACCTCACCGATGACCTTGAGGACCACCTGGGAATTCCCTGCGTCTTTGATGCTATCCCACTGGACTGCATAGCCATCCATGCCCGAGTTGTTCAGTGACGGTATATCAATGTGTGAATAAATTGTGTCAGCCAATACCTGGCCGAGGGTCTCCAGAATGGGTTTCCTCTCCCGCTCCAAAACTCTTACATTGTTCAGGACCTTCTCAAGAGCTTCCTCAATAGAGATCATTGCACTTCCTCTCGACTCAGAATTAGTTTGGCCTTCTCAAGGTCAGAGGGGGTATTTACATTGAACAGACTCAAATGTTCGGGGTCGAATAAGGATATTTCCCCTTCCTCAACATATTTCACATTGACTCGTTTAAGTATTGTATTTACCTTGAACTTGCCTTCTTCCATTATCTCCTCAATAACATTCGCACATTCGCTGGAGTAAATTGCGTGAAGCGGCTCCGGAAGACCATTAATTCTCAGGATAACGATATCAAAATGAGGAGCAAAATCGGCCATGTAGCGGAGCAGATTAACGTTAAGGAATGGCATGTCACATCCGACAACCAGGCTCCAATTATCACTCGACGCCTTTAACCCGGAATAGACTCCCATCAACGGGCCTTTCCCTCCCGAGAAGTCCTCGGCAACCTTCACATTTTCGGGAAGTTGTGGGTATAGCAATGACTTCCCTTGCTCTACCACAAGGATGATCTCTCCAGCGAGTTCATTGACTCGATCCATCGTGCGCTGCAGCAGACTCTTCCCATTGAGAGCCATCAAACACTTATTTTGCCCCATACGGGAACCGCTGCCGCCTGCAAGTATAATTGAACTCATGGGGAAATTACACTTACGCTTGTCTCCACTTTAGTATATCAAACATTCAGGCTTACTCAAACGTCATTGCTACAGCACAGCGGATTGCAGATAATTGGCTTTTATCTGCTATAATGAGTGAAGCATAATAAACGCGAGGAGGATTACTATGGCAACACGTATTGGGATCAATGGCTTCGGGCGCATCGGCAGACAGGTCTTAAAAGCCATCAATGAGCATCACGCAGACGAACTGGAGGTTGCTGCGATCAACGATCTGACAGACACCGAGACCAATGCCCATCTTCTCAGGTATGATTCAACCTACGGGCCTTATCCGGGCACAGTAGAGGCCACTGAAGACGCCATCGTCGTCGACGGGAAAGAGGTCAAAGTTATATCGGAACGAGACCCTGCCAAAATACCCTGGAAGGATTTTGGCATTGACATAGTTGTTGAATCGACCGGACTTTTCACAGACGCTACCAAGGCTGCTGCCCACCTGGAAGGCGGGGCTAAAAAGGTCGTTATCTCTGCACCGGCCAAGAACGAGGACTTGATTCTCGTCCTGGGGGTCAACGAGTACCAGTATGACCCTGCAAAACATCGTGTTATCTCCAATTCCTCGTGTACAACCAATTGCATCGCCCCGATAGTGAAGGTTCTCCATGATAACTTCGGCATAGAGCAAGGTTTCATGTCCACCGTGCATTCTTACACAAATGATCAGAGAATACTGGATATGTTCCATAAGGATCTCCGCCGTGCGCGAGCAGCGGGGTCGAATATAATCCCTACCAACACGGGGGCAGCAACGGCAACCACCAGGGTGATCCCGGAGTTGCAAGGAAAGATAAATGGCATAGCCTTCAGAGTGCCGACCCCCACGGTGTCCATCATCGATTTTGTGGCTGACTTGAAGAGAGAGGTTACCACCGCCGAGGAGATAAATCACGCCCTGCAGGCAGCAGCTGAGGGTCCGATGAAGGGTATTCTGGAATTCTGTGAGGAGCCTCTGGTCAGCATGGACTTTAAGGGCAACTCTGCCAGTTCCATCGTGGACGGTCTAAGCACAATGATTGTCGGAGGAAATATGGTAAAGGTGCTGTCGTGGTACGATAACGAATGGGGTTACAGTTGCCGGACTGCTGACGTGGCTGCATATATGGCTCAGAAGGGCATCTAGATGTTCGTGGTATGCCGGCCAAGCAGACCTGTAAGCCGAGTTCTGTATCCGCCAGAGGCGGATGGTGACCATCTATCTAGCCCCGATGTTGCCATCGGGGTCGAGCGGCCAACCCGAGGGTCCGAACGAGCCGGGCACTCTCCCCTCCTATTTGGCCTTGCTCCGGGTGGGGTTTACCCGCCACTCGCCTCACGGCGAGCGCGGTGAGCTCTTACCTCACCTTTTCACCCTTGGTCCGCCATAGGCGACCGGTTTTGTTTCTGTGGCACTTTCCGAGAGTTACCTCTCCTGGGGATTACCCAGCACCCTGCCCGGAGGAGCTCGGACTTTCCTCCCGCCTTCGGCGGGCGGTCACCTGGTCTACTTGGCCAATTCCATTATAACTGTGAATAGCTTCTCTACGCTATACCTCTGCACCCTATGCCTTGAAAATTAAGATGATGAAGAGTAGAATATGTAAAAACCAACATGATAGGGGGTGAGAGCATGAGGTAACTGTAGTACAGTAAGGGGTGGAACTACAAAATCTAAAAGGAGGTAGCAATGCGTAAGATCTTATTGATAGCTGTTCTTGCTCTGGCATTGATTGCAGTGCCGTTGTTTGCAGGGTGTGCGCCAGTGAAAGAAGAAACAACACCCGCGGAGACAACACCCGCTGAGACCATCGAGCTAACGTACAGTAATTTCTTCCCTCCCACACATGCCAACGCAATTCTCGGTCAATCGTGGTGTGATGAAATAACTGAGCGGACAAATGGCCAGGTGGAATTTACCTACTATCCCGGCGGGTCACTTACCGCAGGCCCCGAGGTTTATGATGGTGTAGTCGAGGGTATCTCGGATGTAGGAATGACTGTATTGGCGTATACTGCTGGGCGTTTCCCGTTGACGCAAGTTGTTGACCTGCCATTGAAGTACCCCAGTGGCTGGGTCGCTACTCAAGCTGCCAGCGATTTCTACAATGAGTTTACCCCTGAGGAGTTCAGCGATACCCATCCGTTATATTTCCATGCCCATGGCCCGGGTGTACTGTTCACTGTCGAAAAGCCGGTCCGCAAGCTTGAGGAGATCCAGGGTATGCAGATACGGGGCACTTCTATGGGAGCAAAGGTCGTAAAGGCTCTGGGCGCTGAGGCCTATGCAGCAGGTCAGGGAGAGGCCTACGAACTGATGTCCAAGAAGGTTGTGGACGGAAGTTATACCCCCAGAGAGGTTCTCAAGGGCTGGAACCAAGCTGAGGTGGTGAAATACGTCACTGACTGCAGGGAGGTTGGCTACACCGCTAATATGATCGTGACGATGAACAATGATAAATGGGCCTCATTGCCACAGGACGTTAAAGATGTATTCACCGAGGTCAGCGAGGAGTGGGTACCCAAGCATGGTAAGGTATGGTCAGGATACGATAAGATGGGGATAGATTACTTCAAGAGTCTTGGGGAAGGCAGAGAGGTAATCGATCTTTCAGCCGATGAAACCGCGCGTTGGGTTGACGCTGTAAACCCGCTTATCGATAACTACATAGATGAAACGAGCGCTGAGGGTTTGCCTGGCCAGGAAGCTGTCGACTATGTAGAGGAGAGAATCGGTTACTATTCTGATCAGGCCCCAACAGCGGATGAGTGCCTGACCTATCTCGAGGAAGTACTGGCACAAGCTGAATAGCAGCGATAGTATGGAGTAAGGGAACTGGGGTGCCGGCTGCCTGGTGCAGTCGGCACCTCTAGTGCAGGTATTATAAGGAAGAGGTCTATAAGTGCAAAAAACGCTTGAGCAATTTACATGGGTTAGCAATCTACTGAGCGAATGGTTTAACTGGGTAGCATGTGTCTCAATCGTGGGCATGATGGCCCTTACCGTGGCGAATGCCATCGGGTCTAAAGGATTTAGCCAGCCCGTCCCAGCGGCTATAGAGGTTGTAAGCTTGATGGCAACGGTTACCGCTGGCTTTGCTATAGCGCAAACCCAGGCCATGAAAGGTCACATCGAAGTAGAATTCTTTACAGTACGGATGCCGGAGCGAGTTCAGTACATCCTCGGTTGCCTCACTTCTCTCCTCAGCTTGTCTCTCTTCTCTCTACTTATATGGAGATGCATTCAGTACGGACAGAGTCTCCACAGAGCAGGTGAGGTTTCAATGACTGCAGAGATCCCTTTTTATCCCTTTGTCTATGGGATAGCAGCAGCATGTATCCCCTTATGCCTTTTGCTCATTAATGAATTCCTGAGATCAGCTATTAAGGCGGTAACGCGATGAGTTCCGAGACCATAGGCATTATAGGCATTGTTATTCTGCTTTTTCTCTTTTTAATCAGGATGCCCGTCGGCTTTGCTATGGCCCTGATAGGGGTAGCAGGCTATATGTATCTGGCATCACCGCAGGCAGGGCTTAGCTTGCTGGCCAGGGATTTCTGGACAAACTTCTCTTCCTATTCGCTAAGCGTGATCCCCATGTTTGTTCTCATGGGCTCTATCGCCTTTGCCAGTGGTATTGGCAGTAGACTCTACGATGCAACCTATGCCATGTTCGGACGTTTGCGGGGAGGGCTCGGCCTGGCGACCATCCTTGCCTGTGCCGGTTTTGCCGCTATTTGCGGGTCGACCAACGCCACGGCAGCGGCAATGGGAAGAGTTACGCTCCCCGAAATGAAGAGGTATAATTACGCTGATTCACTGGCCACAGGGTGTGTGGCTGCTGCAGGAAGCCTGGGCATACTCATTCCTCCGAGTACGGTATTCATCGTCTATGGCATCCTGACACAGGAGTCGATAGGGAAGTTGTTCATCGCAGGAGTCCTGCCGGGCGCACTTCTTGCCGTTCTCTTCATGCTTACCCTCTTTCTTCAAACGCGGATAAATCCATCTCTTGCCCCGGCAGCGGGTGCCGGAACGACCCTGAAGCAGAAGCTCGTCGGGTTTAGCGGTATTGCTGAAGCACTGATTCTGTTTGCCCTGGTTATCGGTGGAATTTTCCTGGGCTGGTTCAGTCCCACAATGGGAGGTGCGATAGGGGCAGCAGGAGCCCTGGTTATCGGGCTGGTGCGGAGGTCACTTACCAAGGACAACTTTGTTTTCGCTGTGAAGGATGCTGTACGAATATCCTGTATGGTTATGGTTATCGTTACGGGTGCCTTTGTGTTTGGACATTTCATGGCGATATCCAAAATTCCCCTTGTTATGGCAGACTGGATAGGAGGACTTCCCTTACCCAACGCAGCCATCATGGCCTTCATCGTGCTGATGTATCTAATTGGTGGATGTTTCATGGATGCGCTGGCGCTCATCACCCTTACCATACCCATTATTTTCCCGCTGGTGGAGGCGCTGGGATTCAATCCCATATGGTTCGGTGTGATAATCGTGCTGGTGACCGAGATGGGAGTAATTACGCCACCGGTCGGTATTAATGTCTACGTCATAAAAGGGGTTGCCGAGGAAAACGTACGCCTGGAAAGCATATTCAAAGGCATATTGCCTTTCCTGGCGGCACTGATAGTATGCGTTGCTATCCTGATTGCATTCCCTCAAATCGCCACCTTTTTACCCGGACTTGCTGCATATTAAATGCCATTAATGTGTCATTGTCCGCCTCCGGCAGTGCGACTAATCTCATTCAGCATCTGTACCCACCCGATCGGACAGTTTTACTAATGAGGTTATAAGTAGCTGGACTCGTATCCCGTTTTCTGACGCTTGTGTCCACGACTTCCGGCAGTTTACAAGTTCACTTACTTACGTACCCATTAGTAAGAACCTGTCCCTACGATTTTAATCCCCCTTTACTAAAAGGGGATTTAGGGGGTTTAAATAGACTTCCCTTCAATATAGAAACGATCAATGGTAGAATCTGTTAAGTTATTAACTAATGAGGTGAAGGATGAACAATGAGCGAGAAATGAATCCGCACAAGATAGTCAGGTACCTGGATAAATCTCCTGAGGAATTCACCAGAAGAGACCTTATCAGGTTCATAGAGGAGAACAACATTCAGGCGGTCAACTTTCGTCATTTGGGAGGGGACGGTCGGCTGAAGACGCTCAACTTCGTTGTCAACAGCAAGAATCAACTGGACAGGTTGCTTTCCGCGGGAGAGAGGGTGGATGGCTCCAATCTGTTCTCCTATGTCCACTCAGACTCAAGTGATCTCTATATCATTCCCCGTTACAGGACCGCCTATGTAAATCCGTTCTCCGCTGTCCCAACGGTGGATTTCCTCTGTTCGTACTATACAGCCGGTGGAGAGCCGCTGAAGAGTTCCCCTGAGAATGTGCTCCGGAGAGCGCATGAGACACTGAAGAGCGCCACCGGGTTCAGTCTCCAGGCTATGGGAGAGTTGGAATACTACATCGTGTATGATAAAGATCCCCTTTACCCGGTTGCAGGAGAGAAGGGCTATGAGGAATCTTCCCCCTTTGCCAAACAAGAGGACCTCAGATGCGAGGCGATGCAAGCAATAGCTCAAGCTGGTGGGATAATAAAATACGGTCATTCCGAGGCGGGATTCGTTTCCAGAGAAGCACAGGACATGGAGCAGAACGAGATCGAGTTCATTCCCAGGGATATAGAGGATGCAGCGGACCAGATTGTCCTTGCACGGTGGATTCTGAGAACGCTGGCCTACAAGCGAGGTGTTAATATCACATTTGCCCCCATGATCTCCGTCGGGCATGCGGGAAGCGGGCTCCATATCCATTCCAGGTTGATGCAAAACGGTGAAAACCTGCTGGTCGACAAAAACGGCCTGAGCGATGTGGCAAGGAAGGTTATCGCTGGATATCTGGATCTCGCTCGTTCCTTGACGGCCTTTGGCAATCCTATTCCCCTCTCATTTGCGAGAATAAACGCCAAGAAGGAAGCACCGGCAACAGTATATTGGGGCGACAGAAACCGGTCGGCACTGGTGAGGGTTCCGTTAGGATGGTTAAATGCCGGGGATATGGCAAAGAATGCCAATCCGCAGGAAACTGAGGAATCACCGACAGCGGGCGCTGACCAGACGGTCGAACTTCGCAGCCCCGATGGGAGTGCCAACATTCATTTTCTCCTCGCCGGAATGGCAGTGGCTGCCAGACATGGACTCGAAATGAAGGACGCGTTGGAGGTAGCTGACAAGCTCTACGTAAATGCCGGCACTTCTCCTGATGAATCTCGAGGAGGTGGATTCGCTCATTTACCTGCCTCTTGCTGGGAATCGGCCGAGTCCCTTTTGGAACAACGGGAAACATATGAAAGGGATAACGTGTTTCCCCCTGAACTGGTAGATGACGTGGCGAACCAGATCAAGAGCTTCGGCGATAGGGATGTAGGGCCAGGGTATTACGACAAGGAAGATGAGGTGCGGAAGCTGGTAAGTATGTATTTCCATTGTGCGTGAGGCCAGTTTGTTCCCCGTGATGGCTTGCGATACAATTGAAACTGGAAGAGTGTTCCAGCAAGGATACGAAATAATGGTTGCTCCGACCAAACCACAGGGATTCAAACTCGCCTCAGATTTCCAGCCAACCGGCGATCAGCCGAAGGCCATCGAAAGTCTGGTAGATGGTCTGCAGAGGAATTACAGGCATCAAACTCTGCTAGGCGTTACAGGCAGTGGCAAGACCTTCACCATGGCCAATATAATCGCACGGGTGCGGAAGCCGACCCTTGTGATTTCCCACAACAAGACGCTTGCCTCGCAGCTTTGTAGCGAGTTCCGGGAGTTCTTCCCCGAAAACGCCGTGGAATACTTCGTCAGCTACTACGATTACTACCAGCCCGAGGCCTACATCCCTCAAACCGACACCTACATCGAGAAGGAGACAGACATAAACGAGGAGATCGACAAGCTCCGCAACTCCGCCACGCGCTCAGTGCTCAGCCGCAGGGATGTCATCATCACTGCCTCGGTTTCCTGCATCTACGGATTGGGGTCTCCAGAGGAATACTTCAGCTTTGTAACGTCGGTCAAGAAAGGGGAGAGAGTCAACAGAGACCGGCTTGCCCGCAGGCTTGTGGAGATGCAATATGAGAGAAACGAGATGGATTTCACGCGGGGCCGGTTTCGAATGCGGGGAGATACCCTGGAAATCCAGCCAGCATACGAGGATATCGCTCTCAGAATCGAGTTCTGGGGAGATGAAGTCGACCGCATCTCGGAGATCGACCCGCTCACCGGAGAGATTCTCACCCAGCGAAGTGAGGTGGATATCTATCCCGCCAAGCATTTCGTAACCAGCCACGACAAGCTCATGGCCGCCATCTCCGATATCCAGGAAGAGCTGAACGAACGGCTTGCCGAACTCAAGTCGCAGGATAAGCTCCTGGAGGCACAACGCCTGGAGGCCCGGACCAATTACGATATCGAGATGCTGCGGGAAGCCGGGTACTGCACAGGTGTGGAGAATTACTCCCGACATCTGTCAAGACGTCCGCCAGGCAGTGCTCCCTGGACACTCGTCGACTACTTTCCCGATGATTTCCTTCTCATTATCGACGAGTCGCACATGACCATCCCCCAAATTCACGGCATGTATTACGGCGACAGGTCCCGCAAGGAGACGCTGGTGGAATATGGCTTTCGCCTCCCTTCGGCGCTGGATAATCGGCCGCTGGACTTCAGCGAGTTCGAGAGTCGGATAAATCAGGCGATATATACCTCGGCTACGCCGGGACCATATGAATACAGGCACAGCCAGCAGGTGGTGGAGCAGGTAATTCGGCCCACAGGCCTCCTGGATCCCACGGTGGAGGTTAAGCCCACCAAAGGGCAGGTTGATGACCTGATGGAGGAAATCAAAGCCAGGGTCAGTCGCGGGGAGAGAGTTCTTGTAACCACGCTTACCAAGCGCATGGCCGAGGAGCTGGCCGACTACCTCCGCGAGATGAATATAAAGGTCCATTATCTGCATTCGGAGATAGAGACTCTTAACAGGATAGAGATTCTGCGGGACCTGCGCTTTGGCGTCTATGATGTGGTGGTGGGAATAAACCTTTTGCGAGAGGGACTCGACCTGCCGGAAGTGAGCCTTGTAGCCATCCTCGATGCGGACAAGGAAGGGTATCTTCGCTCGGAGACGGCGCTTATTCAGACGATGGGAAGGGCGGCGCGGCATTCGGAGGGGCATATCATAATGTATGCCGACACGGAGACCCAATCGATGCGGCGTGCTATCGATGAAACGAGACGCCGTCGGAAGATCCAGGAAGAATATAACAGGCAACATGGTATTACGCCTGAGGGGATTAAGAAGGCCATCAGGGACATCACCGACCAGCTTCAGCGCTCTAAAGCCGTTGCCGAGCAGAAACCGGAGTATGGTACAGGTGAAATCCCCAAAGAAGAGGTAGCCAGGCAGATCAAGAATCTGGAGTCGCAGATGAAGACCGCTGCCAAGAATCTGGAATTTGAGAAGGCTGCACTGCTAAGGGACCAGATTATTGAACTGCGGAAGGTTATGGAGTAGGTTCGGCCACCCTGTCGAGAATCCTGTTAGCCACCTCGAACTTGCTCATCAGAGGTAAGTCCTCGGTTTCACCAGCGCGATTTATAATGGTAACCTTGTTGGTGTCGCTGCCGAATCCACTTCCGGAGGCGGTGATATCATTGGCGACAATGAGGTCGAGTCGCTTAGATTCTAATTTACCCTGGGCGTTTTTGACCAAATCCTCGCTCTCCGCGGCAAATCCCACTTTGATCAGGCTTCCCTGAACCTCGTTTATAATATCCGCGGTGGGCACAAGCTGAAGGCTCAGTCCTTCAGCTTTGCGTTTGATCTTTGCCTCAGCTGAACTCTCCGGCCGGTAATCGGCCACCGCAGCAGCCATGATCAGGGCATCGGCTTTGGGGGTATTGTCCATCACAGCGTCTCTCATCTGTGCTGCTGTTTGTATCCTTGTCACCATGACCCCGAGCGGTGGGGAAATATCAGCCGGGCCTGTGATAAGGGAAACCGATGCTCCCCGGTTCCTTGCGGCCTCTGCTACTGCAAATCCCATCTTCCCTGAGGAGTAGTTGCCGATGTAGCGGACGGTGTCAATTGGCTCCCGGGTTCCTCCTGCGGTAACTACTACGTGTTTGCCAGCTAGGTCGCCGGACCTGCCTAGAACTTTGTATATCGCTGTCTGAAGCTCAGCCACCTCAACAAGTCTTCCTGAGCCTTCCAATCCCGAGGCGAGTCTACCACTGGCGGGGCCGACAACTATATAACCTCGCTGCCTGAGCTTCTCCAGGTTATCCTGCGTAGCCTGGTCGAGGTACATACCCACGTCCATCGCCGGAGCGATCAGTACCGGTGACTGTGTGGATAACACAGTGCAGGTTACCAGGTTATCAGCGATTCCCATCGCTATCTTGGCGATGGTATTTGCGGTAGCCGGTGCCACCACCACCACATCCCCCCTTTCCCCAAGTGCAACATGTTCGATGTCAAAATCCGTGACCGGGGCCCACATATCCGTATGAACCGGCCTGTGAGTAACGGCGCGAAAAGAGATGGGAGCCACAAACCTGGTAGCCGATTCGGTCATTGCCACATCCACCTCTATTCCCGCTTGGACAAGCTTGCTGGCAAGATCGACGATCTTGTAGACCGAAATGCTCCCCGTTACTGCCAGAACAGCTTTCTTGCCTTCAACCATTTTTTCTTCCTGCGTTTAGTTCATGGATGAGTCGAAGCCCTGTCAGGCTAAGATGAGGAAATACCGTGTCAATGACGCTTGTCTCTCTGGCCAGGAGGTCGGCATAGCCACCGGTGGCAATGACCCGGCATTTCTTGCCGCCGAGCTCCTGCTGAATCCGATAAATAAGCCCCTCAATAAGTCCGACATATCCAAACACGAAACCCGATTGCATTGCAGAAACCGTATCGCGGCCGATGACGTTCTTGGGACGAACTAGCTCTACACGGGGGAGCTTCGCCGTTCGTTCAAAAAGCGATTCCGCTGCTGTCTTTATCCCCGGAGCGATAGCACCGCCCAGGTAGTCGCCTCTCTCGGAGATTATATCAAAGGTGGTGGCGGTCCCGAGGTCGATAACGATTAAAGGTCCGCCATAAAGGTGATGTCCTGCCACTGCATTGACAATGCGGTCTGGCCCGACCTCACGCGGGCTATCAATACGGATGTTAATCCCCGTTCTAACCCCCGGTTCAACTATTAAAGGAGAGATATTGAGATACCGCTTGCACAGCTCGCTGAAAACATATTCCAGTGGTGGAGCCACGCAGCAAATTACTACATGCTCGATGTCCTGCAAGTTTATACCAGCACGCTCGATCAAGTTGAGGAGTATCACCGCATATTCGTCGGGTGATTTATGGACATCAGTGGCGATATTCCACTTGACATAAAGGTCGCCATCGTTAAAAATGCCGATGTCCGCCGTTGTATTCCCGATATCAACAACCAGCAACATACCTTAAGTCGCACCTTTTCGCCGTTAGAATCATTATAACGAAATCATGAGAGGCTGACAAACTTGAGTTTGAAGATGCTAACTTATAAACTCTCCAGGTCTGTCAAATCCCGGCCGATATTACGGGCAATGCCCTATCTGTGCTGACTCGCTATTTGTCTCGCCTCAATGGCATGACCAGGACCAGTAATGTGATAATCACTGCCATTGTAGCCACCGGCCAGAAGTCCCCGCCGATATTGTAATCCCTGACCAGGTCCACCATCGCTCCCATGATCGGTGCCAGTATCATGGTCGATACAGATTTCGCCTGGCTCTCGATGGACAGAATCGTGGCCCCCTGCGTCTCGGTAGCATAGGCGTCGAAACGGCTGATCTGTACAGGCCTCCAGAAGTTCTGGACCAGAGCAAGGACTATAAATCCTAGTATAGCTGCATGGTAATATTCAAAAAACAGCAGGGGGACCAGTCCCAGGTACAGAATTAGAATCATTTTCCAGAGAAAACGGCTGCCCTTTTCCTCTCCTCCAAGGCGCTCGGTTACACGGTACGAGTTGCGGCTGGCATACCCGGAGGCAAGGTGTACTGCAAAATATATAGCTCCTACCAGTATGGCGCTGCGCTGTACATCTCCCAGACCAGTAAGAAAAGGCAGCATGAGCGCCAGACTTTTGATCACCGGCTGAAGGTAGCTTTCTACCGCCTTGTAAACGCCCTCAAACCCCATCGATTCCGCGATCAGTCGGCGTAAACGTTGGATAGACAGAGAATCTTTAAGACACTCCCACAGATGCCGCAGGATATTTCGGAGACTTGTTCCCAGCTCTGGCTCTCCTTCTAACTCTTTGGGATAGGTTATAAAGTTTATGAGCCCTGCCAGGTAGGGGAGAATGGCAAAGAAGAAGACATAAGCGTAATTTTTGGTCAGTAAGACGAAAACCGCGGCCAGGATGACCGATACCGCTGAACCTATGTTTGACCATGATCGTGTGTAGCCGTAGACCCTGGTTTTCTCATCTGAGCGGCCCTCGAGGCGGAGCCAGGTGAATATTATGGACTTGTGTGTGCCGGTGCGAAAAGCCTCGCCAATGGAGAAAAAGAACATGGCCACAAAAAACTGCCAGTACTCATGGCTAAAGCCAAAGATTGTAAATGAGGTGATATAGGAGACAAAAGACAGGATCATACAACGCCGCCGCCCAAACAGGTCCGCTACCGCCCCGCTGGGTATTTCCATGAGATTGATGGCCATCTCGCGGAAGCCGACGAGGAAGCCTATTTGCGTAAAGGAAAGTCCATTGGCCAGGAAGAACAGGATGATAAATGGCTCAAAGTACCGCTGATTTTTCAGAAAACCGTACAACGAGAATCGCTTAATCATACTCCTATTATCTTAATGATGATTGCAGCATACTTCAATTCTTGTAGACATTCTGCACATTATCAGACGTTAGAGCCTGGTTTTGTACAAGACCTGATGAAGCCGCCCTTGACGGTTTCAGTAAGGAGGTGCTAAAATATGTTTAGAAAGTAAACTATATAATTATTAAACAATATAGTCTTTAAATCAATTACGGGAGGAATTCAAAATGCGGACTGACATTATGGATAAGGTTACGGCAGATTTGCTCTCCGTTCCGCCTCTTATCTTCAGGGAAGTGAGGAGGAGTTTGCACAGGACCCAGGCGGGCATCAAACCGGATATTTCACCACTCCATTTCGAGATCATGGGGCTGCTCAGGAATGAGGGAACTCTCTACGCTGCGGAAATCGGGGAAAGGCTATGTATAGCCCGTGCTCACATGACCAGCCTGGTAGACAGGCTGGTGGAACTAGGCTTCGTCGAAAGGCAAATGGACTCATCAGACAGAAGAGTGACGAATCTCGTGCTCACCGATAAAGGGAAGACCGTATTGGAGGAACACCGGAGTAAGATGAGGAATGCGGTGAAAGAGACCCTGTCCTGTCTCAGCGATGAGGAACTGAATGAGCTGTCGGGTTCGCTGAGGAATATACGCAACATACTGGCGAAATTACAGCAGGAAAGGGCCATTGCCAACTAACGGAAGTATTAATACAGCGCTACGCTACAAGGGAATGAATTAGGGATATGGCTACCCAGAATCAAAATATACTCGATGATCACCGGATTGGGCACTTGCTGCTGAAATTGTCCTTACCATCGTTCGTTGGCATGTTTGTCATGACGTTATACAACATAGTGGACACGATCTTCGTGGGCCACTACGTTGGTACCCTTGGCATCGCAGGACTTTCCATTGTCTTTCCGTTTCAAATGATGTGCATGGGCGTCGGGCAGTTGATTGGACTGGGTGGAGCTTCCCTGATTTCACGGTTGATCGGCGCTGATAACATCCCAAGAGCAGAACGTGCGCTGGGGAATGCCTTAGCCACTGTGCTCGTACTGTCAGCACTGATCATGATAGTTGCCTTCTCCAATATAGATTTCTGGCTTTCACTTATGGGCGCGTCAGACACCATCCTCCCATATGCCCGGGATTACATGTCCATAATCATCATCGGGATGTTCTTCCAAACCCTCGCCATGTCCTCAAACGGACTGATAAGGTCCGAAGGGAATGCCAAGGTTCCTATGATAGCAATGATGATAGGCGGTGGCATGAACATCGTGTTCGATGCAATCTTCATCATAGCGCTGGATATGGGGATACAGGGAGCCGCTCTTGCCACGGTGACAGCACAGTTCATGTCTGCCTCATATGTAATGAGGTACTATCTTTCCGGTAGAAGCTTTCTGAAAATCCACGTAAGGAACATGCTCTTTGAATTGAGCATCCTGAAAGAGATTTTCGCGATAGGCATTGCATCTTTCGCCAGGACATTCGCCACCAGCCTGTCCGTCGTTATGGTAAATAACATACTTGTCGTCTACGGCGGCGATCTGGCGGTATCCGCTTATGGCATAATTCACCGGATCATCATGTTTGTGTTGATGCCGGGGATCACCATAGGTCAGGGGCTCCAGCCAGTACTAGGCTTTAATTATGGCGCTAAACGCTTTGACAGGGCAATGCGGGCAATAAAGCTGGCTCTTATCGCCGCGACAGGCATTTGCATCACATTATTTGCCGTTATCCAGATCACTCCAGAGCCGATCATCAGTATTTTTACCACTGACAGTGAACTCATCGATTTAGCTTCTCATGGTGCAAGGCGGGTCTTTGCTGCCCTGTATCTCACGGGATTCATTATGGTCAGTTCTTTGATCTTCCAGGCAATTGGGAAAGCCAGGCAGTCGTTTCTCACCGCTATAGCAAAACCAATTCTGTTTTTCATCCCTCTGCTGTTTACGTTACCGCATTTCTTCCATCTCGACGGGGTATGGATGGTATTCCCGATCGCTGACGGCCTTACCTTTTTGGTAACGCTCTCGCTTATTATCCCAGAGCTAAGAGAACTTAAGAAAAGGGATGTGTTCGAAAAGAAACAGGAATGGAAGACAGCCCAGTCTGACTTCCCGGTCGGCTCATTTTGACCACAGAGACTGTTTCAGCTATTATCAAAGCGTGGACACATCTGAACTTAAAAACCCGGGCAGAGAAGAAAAGTCCTTTTCCCTGCAACCTCCGGGATACCTCCTGAGCAAGCTTGGCTTACTTATCCTGGCAGGCGCTCTTATAGTAGCTGCATGGTTTGGGCACGTTGTGATAGTTATAGTGCTCGGACTATGCCTGTCCGCCGCTGTACTTTCCAGGTTGTGGAGCAGGTGGTCGCTGGCACGGGTGGAATGTCAGCGCACTGTGAGTGAGCATCGACTGTTCCCGGGCGAGCAGATTGAGCTAAAACTCCGATTGACCAATCGCAAACTCCTCCCTCTTCCCTGGGTCCAGGTAGATGACGAGGTCCCCATTGCTCTTACCTCCAACACTGACCTCAGGGCAAGCGAAAAGCTGGGATATGCCCTGATGAGCAAAGCCACCGCTCTCCTGTGGTATACTGCAGCTACCTGGAAGCTCCCGCTGCACTGCAACAGGCGCGGTTACTATCAGTTGGGGCCGATGACCGTTACCTCGGGTGATATCTTCGGCTTCTATCCCCGGTCCCGCACCGGGTTCTTAATCGAACAGGTCATCGTGTATCCAAGGATATATCCCATCACATACGTAGGCCTTCCTTCGCTATATCCGGTGGGTGATATAACCACCGACCAGCGCATCTTCGAGGACCCGACTCGCATCGCCGGAGTACGGGACTATTCCCCGCGGGATGGCTGGCGCCGCATTCACTGGAAGGCCAGTGCCCGTCGTCAGTGTTTACAGGTGAAGGTCTTTGAGCCAACCATGACGTTGAAGGTGGCCTTATTCCTGGTTGTCGACAGCTTCCAGAGGGAGCAATCGCAGGAGGATGAGGAGTTTGAGCTGGGCATAAGCGTGGCAGCCTCTCTGGCCAATCACCTTATCGAGAAAGGGAGCGCCGTAGGACTGTTTGTGAATTCCCGTCTTGCGGATTCCGGCCAGCCGGGTGTCCTTCTTCCGGGCAGCAGCATCTCACAAATGACGGAGATGCTGGAAACGCTTGCCAAAGTCACCTCCGCTCCCAGTGTAGACTTTGAACAATTCTTTCAGGCTGAAAGGTCGGCGATTCCGTGGGGAACGACGCTTGCCTTTATCGGGTTCAATCCCAGCCCGACCTTAAAACAGCTAATCGCGGACCTGAGACAGGGAGGACACAGGGTTAGCGTCTTTAGCATCGGAGATGCGGGGGGGAATGATATCGAACCAGGGATTCCATGGTACAACGTGCGAACCCCCGAGGACCTTGAACGACTGGAGATGAACGGATGAAGATGGACTGGCGGCGGGTTGTTCTCTATGTTACCGTGCTCGGCGTGGAAAGCTGCTGGCTGTACGCCTGGATGGCTCTACTGAACAAACAGGTGGCTGAAGGAAAGCTTGCGGTTTCGGGGCTTCTCCTCCTTTATCCTGTTGCGTTCGTATTCAATCTCCTGCTTTCGCGGGTCCGGTGGCCCAGAGCCTGTAACTGGGGGGTGTGCTGGGTGGGGTGGATTGTGGCCATGCTTTTAACGGTAAAGACCCAGATGTTTGCGGGAATGGCATTGTCGAATACGGAATGGCTTCTGGCAACAGGTAAATCAATCCCCCAGGTGATTTACGGGTTCAGGCCGGAACTTTTAATCCTCCTCAGTACCGCAGTTATATGGTGGCTGGGCCGGCGCATATCGTATACAAGGGTTGATTTCCGCATACTGGTCAGCGAGTTCCAGTTTGGGATATTGCTTCTCGTTATTGCCTTCTTTTCCACCTCGCAACTGGTGGGCGAGTTATCCTATCCAATCCCGCTTACACTGGCCTTCTTCATGTTTGCACTGACAGGAATATCGATAGCACATGGCCTGGAGGGCACAAGCTGGTTGTCAGGGTTAAATCAGGGCCACTGGTTTGGGTTGCTGCTCATCGCCATTGGACTTATTCTTGCAGTGGGATTTCTCATCGGCCTGGCGGTTACCCCCGACCTGTTGCAGCTGTTCGTGACGGCCATCAAGTGGGTATGGGGACTGGTTGTGAAGGCCCTAGCGTTCCTTGCCAGCCTTTTGCCGGGCTCTGAACCGGCGGAACCGCCCCCTCCCCCTACCACCCCTATGCCCGACACGGGCGCTTCCGAGGGGTTTAACTGGAGCATCCCCGAATCGGTGCGGAGTGGGCTCAGTATTGCACTGGGGATTTTCTGGCTCGGACTGATGATCGTTGCCCTGTGGAGGCTCTCGTCTGAGATATTCAGTTGGATGCGCCGAAGGCTGGCGGGGATGGGCGGGGCGGAGGTTGAGTCCATGCCGGGAGCATTCAGAGCGGATCTGAAGAATCTTTTGAAGATGATCCTCTCCCGGTTGCTCAACCTGCGATTGCCATTCCGCCTGAAGGGCAGGGGCAGGGTGGCTTCGCCGGAAACGGAGTCCGTACGCCAGATCTATCGTCAACTTCTGCGCTGGTCAGCCGCCGCTGGTTATCCCAGACATATATCTCAGACCCCATATGAGTTTCTCTCCTCGTTGGAGGGTGTGGTGCCGGAAGCGCAAAATGAGCTGGAGGCAATAACGCAGCAGTATGTCAGAACACGCTACGGCGCTTCGTCCGTGACCGGGGAGGAGTTACAACGATTAAAGCAAACATGGCATAACGTAAAGCGAACCAACCTCAAGAAAAGGAGAAAATAGTGACGAGAGAAGATGTTCAGGAGATAAAGGAAGCAGCCGACAGGGTAGTAACCAATGTCAATAAGGTCATCGTGGGCAAGAAAGAGACTATCGAGCTGGTGTTAGTGGCTCTTCTTTGCGAGGGTCATATCCTGATTGAGGATATCCCGGGTATCGGGAAGACGATGCTGGCCAAGGCAGTGGCCAAGTCGCTGGGCTGTAGCTTCAAGCGTATTCAGTCCACCCCGGACCTCCTGCCCTCGGATGTTACCGGAATACATTATTTCAATCAAAAGACCTCGGAATTCGAATTCAGGCCAGGGCCCATTATGGCCAACCTGGTACTGGTCGACGAGATAAACCGTGCTACTCCGCGAACCCAGTCTTGCCTGCTGGAATCCATGCAGGAACGCCAGGTAACCGTGGATTTGGAGACAGTCGCTTTGCCGCGCCCGTTTCTGGTCCTTGCCACTCAGAATCCTGTTGAGCTTGAGGGAACGTTCCCGCTGCCCGAGGCACAGCTCGACCGCTTCCTTCTCAGAGTCAGCCTTCATTACCCCAGTGAGAATGAAGAAGGAGAAATCCTATCTCGCTTCCAGCAGGAGAGTCCTCTGGATAACCTGACCAGCGTGATAGATTCTGAAGAGCTGCTCAGATTGCAGGAAATTCGACGGCAGGTGTATATCGATGAATCAGTGCGCGATTATGTCACTGCCATAACAAGAGCTACAAGAACTCATGAGGGAATCAAGCTGGGAGGTAGTCCTCGCGCCTCGCTTGGCCTCTACCTTGCCTCGCAGGCACTGGCCGCAATTCGGGGGCGCGACTACGTTATTCCGGATGATGTAAAATATCTTTCAAAGCCTGTTCTCGCTCACAGGCTAATAGCCACGCCGGAGATGCGATTGAGGGGAAAATCCGTGGAGGGTATTGTTGAGGAAGTTGTAAATACGATTCCGGTTCCGGCTGAAAAATGAGCCGACCCCTAAGCCCCCCCCTTACTAGTACGGTGTAACTCTTAATTTAACGCATTGCCATTTTGGTCCCGATTTTTATAAGGCGATGTCATTTCGAGTCCGCCGAAGGCGGGCAAGAAATCTTGTGCCCTTTCACAATCAAACTCTTGAGTCGTTCCTCTGTCCGAACAAGGATTTCTCCCTTCGGTCGAAATGACAAAATCCAGTGTAGGGCAGGTTTTATACCCCGCCATCCCTGGCGGCCCGCCAAAGGCGGATCAAGCACGGAATGACATTTGAGTACGTGAATGATTATAACCGCACCAGGGCTGTCAACACTTAACGGTGAAAGAGCCTTTACTAGAGGGGGATTAAATAGATTACGGAACTGGTTCCGAGTGCAAGCAGGGGTAGGGGCGAATTCATTCGCCCTCGTGGGGAGGCTGAAGCCTCCCCTACCCAACCTTTGGTCCGCCTACGGCGGAAAGCAATCTTGCTTGAATTTGATGAGATTGCCACCCGCCATAGGCGGACTCGCAATGACACTTTAGGAACTGGATGGTTTATTGCGCCCTTGACCACTTTTGTAAGGCATGGTATACTATCCAAAAGCTCGGAGGAATTAGGCTTTGATTGGAGATTTTGGAACACTGGGACTTTTCGTTGTTTTCGCAATTGCTTTTGCTTTTTTCCTTATAGCTACTCCACTTACCCTCAAATATCTCGGCGCAGTTCCCAATAATCCAAGTTCCACGAAGAACTCCCCGTATGAATGCGGCATGACCCCGTTCGGGGATGCACGCACTCAAATGAACTTTCATTACTATACTTATGCTATTATATTCGTTGCCCTTGATGTCATGTCGGTTTTCCTGTTTCCATGGGCGGTGAACTTCGGTAGACTAACCCAGGCGCTTCAGGGGTACAGCTTCGTGGCGATACTCGTATTCATTGCGATACTGCTGATAGGCTTTGCCTATGCATGGAGAAAGAAAGCGCTGGAGTGGAAATAATATGGCAGATGAAGAATTCGTCCCTCCGTATTCTATCTCGGACGCCAACCTAGAGGAAGGCCGTGAGATCGAGGAGGTCCGTGCACGGTCTCAGCAGCCTTTCCCTGACCCTGATGAATGGCTAACTGAAAAGCTTGAAAAGAATATATTCCTCACCACCGCGGACGCATTCATTGGTTGGGGACGTCATTACTCGACATGGCCCATAAACATGGGGCTCGCGTGCTGTGCCTTCGAGATGATCGCCGCTGCGG
>JBKGZM010000002.1:0-75741 GCA_046545575.1 Dehalococcoidia bacterium | reverse complement strand
TGGAGCCAGTTGCCTCTGAGCGGATATTAGCTTTGGTAGCTTAATGGAGCTGGGGAGATTCGAACTCCCGACCTCCTCAATGCCATTGAGGCGCTCTCCCAGCTGAGCTACAGCCCCATGCGTCTCTTATATTATCATCTTGACCTACAACGCAGCAACGAGCAACAGGCCATCAATTGTCAGACTTAGGCAAGCTAAGGTACTTCTGCCATTCTGTGGGCACATGAAAAGGACAGAAGACATAATAGTCAACCGGCGGAGGACGAAACGGCTTTTTCAAAAGCCTCATCCCCGCTATCTGCGGAGTACGCCCCGCCTTTTTCTGGTTACATGCCTTACATGCACTCACCACGTTTTCCCAGCTATGCTCCCCGCCTAGACGGCGGGGGACTACGTGATCAAGGGTAAGATCGCCAGTCTCTTTTCCACAGTACTGACAGGTATATCGATCACGGATAAAGACCCGCCTTCGCGTAAGTTTCACTTCGCGACGATGACGTTTCACTAAATGGGTGAGGCGAACTACCGAAGGAGCAGTCATTGAGAATGAGAGACTTCGTACTACGTTGGAGTTGTTCTCGATTACATCTGCCTTGCCACCAAGAACCAGCACCACTGCCCGTTTCGTTCGACAAATATTAAGCGGCTCATAGTTCTGATTCAGGACCAAAACAGAGGAATCCAACATCTCTCATTATCTCTTGCGGAATTGCTTCCTCTTCCTTGCACGAACCAATCCGTACTTTTGCCGCTCTTTGATCCTGGAATCTCTGGTAAGGTATCCATGATTGCGAAGTACGGGTTTTAAGTTCCCATCAAAGACAACCAGTGCGCGGCTGATACCATGTTTTATAGCATCGGCTTGCCCCGATATTCCACCGCCGCTTACCCGGGCCACAACATCAAACTTCCCCAAATTGTCAGTCGCTATCAATGGCTGCAGGATTTTAACTCGAAGGCGCTCAGTCTTATAGGTGTCTTCGAAAGGCCTATCGTTGACGGTAACATTTCCAGTCCCCGGATAAAGCCTGACCCTGGCAACAGATTCTTTCCTTCTCCCGGTTCCATAGTAGTATTGAGATTCCACAGCTAACCCTCCTCAACCTTGCTTCCAGATACTAATTGAGCTTCATGTGGGTGAGTTGGACCATCATAAACCTTTAGCTTCTTCAGCATGGACCTGCCTAATCGGTTTTTAGGAAGCATGCCTTTTACCGCGTGGGTTATAACCCTGGACGGATATGTTTCCACCATCTCCTCGAACGATACAGACTTAATTCCCCCGGGATACCCTGTATGCCAGTAATACATTTTTTGTTCTGCCTTATTGCCTGTCACACGCACTTTAGATGCATTCACTACTACAACATAATCCCCTGTGTCCAGGTGCGGAACATAGGTAGCTTTGTGCTTTCCACGGAGGAGAGTTGCAACCTCCGTTGCCAACCGCCCCAGCACCTTATCAGACGCATCTATGACATGCCACTCACGTTTAATGTCCGCTGGTTTCGTGCTATATGTTTTCATTGTTCAAACCCTATATCAGAATAATTTACCTTCATCAAGTAAAGACCATATGGCGGAGCCGCCACTGCCGCCTTCCCTATACTAGCACAATCCACTAGATCATAGAACCGCTCAACGCCGATCTTGCCTAACCCAAGTTTTATCAGAGAGCCAACGGTTCGCCGAACCTGATGGGGTAAAAATGCATTGGCCACCATATCAAATATCACCAGTTCTCCATCTCGAGAGACTTCGGCTTTGGAGACTTTGCGCACTGTATTCTCAGGCACCCCTTGACTCCCTGTAAACGAAGCAAAATCATGCTCCCCCACCAATGCCTTAACTGCTTGCTCCATGAGGCTCACGTCTAACTCTCTTTTTATAAAGCACGCCCACTTACGCCATAAAGGCGAACGTATCGGCCTGTTTAGGATAATGTAGCGATACCAACGGCTAAGTGCATCTCTCCTTGGATCGAACTCCGCTTTGACTTCACAGGCATTGCTAATCACTATATCCAACGGCAGGTAAAAGTTTAATGCCCTCACGAACGTACATCGAGAAAGAGTGGATGAGGTCTCAAAAGCGGCCACTTGACCTCTGGCATGGACGCCAGCATCGGTGCGCCCCGCCCCACGCACTCGCACAGCCTCACATGTGACTCGCCATATCGCCTTTTCCAGCTCTCCCTGAATGGTAGGGACACCATCCTGAACCTGGAAACCGTGATATCCAGTACCTTCATACTCAACGAGTAAAGCGATATTGACAATCTTATTCCCTTTCCACTAGCTCTAACCTAGCAACAGGGGCACCATCGCCCAAGCGCCTCCCAAGCTTGAACATCCTCGTGTAACCGCCCCTCCGATTTTCATACTTTGGAGCGATCTCATCGAATAGCTTCTTAACTACTCTACGATCGGTTATAAATTCCGAAGCCTGGCGACGAGAGTGCAAATCGCCATCTTTCCCCAAGGTTATCATCTCTTCAGCTAACGGACGAACCTCTTTAGCCTTCGCCTGAGTAGTCACGATCTTTCCATGCCGCAAAAGCTCGGTTACCTGATTGCGAAATAACATCTTACGATGACTTGTTTCCCGTGAGAGTTTCCTCCCGGCTACACGATGCCTCACTTACCCCTCCTAACCTGGAATTTCTCTTGCAACTTTTGCCTCATCTCTTTCATCTCTTCGGATTCACTCTCTTCACTTACTGCTGCTTCGCCTTCAGCGCCCTTAGTCGAACCGACTTGCGCTAAGCAATCCTGAACCTCATCCCAAGACTTCGGTCCAAAATTACTCAGGTTCAACAATTCCTCTTTGTTCTTCTCCACCAACATCCCTACAGTAGTAATGCCAGCCCGCCGAAGCGCATTCATAGTCCGAGGAGACAGGTCCAACTGGTCAAGGGGCATCTCACTCTTGCTTGCCAAAGCTCCTCCCTCACCTGAGACTGCAGCGGTTTCTTCTTCCCTTGGCCTGCCTACCACCTCAAACATGCCAAACTGATTAGACAGTATCTGAGCAGCCTCAACAACGGCTCTGTTAGGGGGCACAGTACCGTCCGTAGACACGTCAAGAATCAACCGATCATAGTCACCTCGATGCCCAATTCTGGTCTTCTCTACCTTGTAATTCACATTCCGAATTGGGGTAAACACCGCATCCACAGGCAAAACCCCTATAGGTTGGCCGCTCGTAGAAGAGGCAATCACATACCCCTTACCTATCTCAACAGTTAACTCCACGTCAAGCTTTGCCTCAGGGGATTCTAATGTAGCGAGATGGTGATCAGGATTGGCAATCTCAAAGACAGCCGACGGTTTTATATCTCTGGCACACACCTCTCCCTCACCACTAGCCTCAAGGCGAAGCGTGTCGGAACGCTCCGAGAGATAACGCAGCCTGATTCCCTTCACATTTAACAGGAACTCCAGCACATCCTCTTTCATGTGCGGAACGGTGGAAAACTCGTGCTGTACCCCGTCGATTTTGACGGTTGTCACTGCAGCACCCGGCAATGAGCTTAGAAGAACCCTCCGAAGAGGATTCCCCAATGTAGTCCCATAGCCAGACTCCAGCGGCTCAATAACAAAGAAAGCACGATTCTCGGAGATCACTTCATAATTTACTGTCGGATTGATTTCCTCATCCAAGTTCTCAACCTCCTGCAACACAACCTTTACCTCGAATAAAGCTCTACGATAAGCCTTTCATTGATAGTGACATCGATATCTTCCTTGGACGGTTGGGACAGCACCTTTACTGCAAGAGATTTATCGTCGACGCTCAACCATGCTGGTACATGCTTGGCGGCAACGCCCTGAGTCGCAGCTTCATATGGAACCCGCTTATCCTTTCCTTGCTTCCACGCAATGACGTCACCTGGCTTAACCAAACCCGATGGTATATCCGTTCTGCGACCATTAAGGGTAAAGTACCCGTGCTGAACCAGCTGCCTCGCCTGACGGCGACTCTCAGCAAACCCGGCTCGGTAAATTACGTTATCCAACCTTGTTTCCAACACTATCACCAGGTTTTCCCCAGCCCGGCCAGGAAGCTTTTCCGCCTGAGAAAAGTGCCTACGCATCTGGCGCTCCAAGACACCATAAATGTGCTTTGCCTTCTGTTTCTCCAGAAGACGAACACCATACTCTGACAACTTCTTCGGCCGCCCCGTACCCCTCTGTCCGGGCGGATACCGCTTCCGCTCTAAGGGGCACTTAGGTGTAAAACACCTTTCCCCTTTAAGCATTAGTTTTTCGCCTTGTCGTCTGCAAATCCTACAAACAGGGCCCATGTAACGAGCCATATATCCTCCCTGGGTTATACCCGCCTCTTTTTCCGTGGACGACACCCGTTGTGCGGTGTAGGGGTGATGTCCTTTATGCTTGCAATGTTAAGACCACTGGACTGCAGGGTACGAATCGCGGCTTCCCGTCCACTGCCAGGGCCTTTTATGTAAACATCAACCTGCTGCAACCCATGCTCGGCACCGCGACGAGCCACTTCGGAAGCAGCCCTTTGAGCAGCGAAAGCAGTCCCCTTGCGAGTCCCTTTAAACCCTACTGTTCCGGCACTGCCAGAGGTAATAACATTTCCATTGTCATCGGTTAGCGTAATGATCGTATTGTTAAAGGTAGACTGTATATAAGCACAACCCTTTGCTATCCCCTTACGCTCACGTCTTTTGATACCTGCAGTTCCCTTTCTCTTCGGCGACACAATCTCCTCCTTAATGGAAGCTAGCCTACACTACTTCTTACCAGAACCGCCACGGCGACCTCTTCCAGCCACGGTCTTGCGAGGACCACGCTTCGTTCGGGCATTCGTCTTGGTCCTTTGCCCATGGACAGGCAGTCCACGGCGATACCGTATGCCCCGGTAGCTCCCTATTTCAACAAGTCGCTTGAGGTTGAAGTTAACTTCCTTTCTCAAGTCACCTTCAACTTTATACTCTTTATCAATTACCTCACGGATACGATCCAACTCCGTATCGTCGAGGTCCTTTACCCTTACCGTGGGATCGATCCCGGCCTTCTCCACAACTTGTTTACTCAGTGTTGGACCAATCCCATAGATATACCGGATAGCTATTTCCACATGTTTATTTGCTGGAATATCAACGCCTGCAACGCGTGGCATTTTCTTTACTCCTTAAAAATAATAAACTGATCCTCTTACTCCTTAACCCTGCCTCTGATTATGCCGCGGATTGGAGCAAATGACCCTAAGCACTCCTTTACGTTTTACAACTTTGCACTTATTGCATCTCGGCTTAACTGATGCCCTAACTTTCATATTATATCACCTAACCCCTCTATGCTAAAACCGATATGTCACCCTTCCGCGCGACAGATCGTACGGTGAAAGTTCCACTAATACCCTGTCACCTCGTACCACTTTAATAAAATACCTTCTCATCTTGCCCGAAGCATGGGCAAGTACTATGTGCCCGTTAGGTAATTCCACCCTGAACATGCCATTGGGTAACGGCTCTACAACCGTCCCCTCTACCTCAATGGCTTCCTTTTTTGCCATCAACCTCCCTAATCATAAGTCTTCAATACTAAAGTCTCAGCCCTAAGTTCCAGAATCGGGACTTTTCACCTATAAGGGTGTCAGTATCTCTGCTTTGTCCCCGGCAATGGCTATAGTATTCTCAAAATGAGCCGAAAGGCTCCCATCAGCCGTAACCACAGTCCATTGGTCAGCGAGCACCTTAGTCCACCACACCCCGGCATTAACCATGGGCTCCAGAGCCATTGTCATTCCGTTCTTAAGTATTGGCCCATGCCCCGGGGTACCGAAGTTCGGAATCTGTGGATCCTCATGCATTTCTCTTCCTATACCATGGCCTACATACTCCCGAACTACAGAGAACCCCCGACTTTCTATATATTCCTGAATGGCAGCGGAAATATCTCCTAAATGAGATCCCTCACGCGCTGCCGATATACCAGCTTTCAAGGCTCCCTCTGTCGTGGAGAGAAGACGTTTCGCGTCCGCGCTTATCTCTCCTACCCCCACAGTGAATGCCGCGTCACCATGAAAGCCTTCATAAACCGAAGCAAAGTCTATGCTGATTATATCACCTTCCTCAAGCTTCCGCTCACCAGGGATACCATGCACAAGTTGCTCATTCACAGAGGCACAAATAGAATTAGGAAATCCCCTGTATCCCTTAAACGACGAGATAGCGCCATGCCTTGCCAATTCCCTAACAGCGATCTCATCCAACATACCTGTGGTTATACCTGGCCTCACCTCACTCCTTAAAACATCAAGAATAGATGCCGTGATCTTTCCAGCCTTCCTCATCCCCTCCATCTCACGTGGTGACTTAACAATAATCCCCATATCACTTATTTTAAGGCATTTACCAGCTCGCTGGTTACCTTCTCTGCCCCTTGGGAGCCATCTATCTCCAGCAATTTCCCGTCCTTCTTGTAATAATCAACCAAGGGAGCCGTCTCCTCTGAATAGACACGTATCCGATTGCGCACTGTCTCTTCATTATCATCAGGCCTCTGGTAGAGCTCTCCGCCGCACCGATCACACTTTCCCTCTACCTTCGGAGGCATATCGGTTACATGATAAGGAGTCTGGCAATTCCGACAAATCCGGCGCCCAGCAAGACGTCTTACAAGCTCCTCCTCAGGTACCTTTATGTATACTACCTTATCAATGTCCTGCCCTTTACCCTTCAAAGCTTCCTCTAAGGCTTTGGCCTGTTCAAGGTTTCGGGGAAAGCCATCCAATATAAACCCATTGGCACAGTCGGGCTCAGAAATACGCTCCAATACCATCTTAACCGTTATTTCATCGGGTACGAGCAGGCCCTTCTCCATGTACGATTTGGCTGTATTTCCCAGCTCGGTCCCACTATTCTGCGCCTGCCTGAACAAATCCCCGGATGCGATATGGGCCAGGGAGAGTTTCTGTGACAATTCCACAGCTTGAGTTCCCTTGCCTGCACCTGGAGCACCTAATAGTATAACATTCATCTGCTTCCTCAGCTACTTGATAAATCCTTCGTAGTGGCGCATCAAGAGTTGCGCCTCCATTTGCCTCATGGTATCCAAAACTACTCCTACCACAATTAGCATTCCCGCACTGCTGAGGATCATTAAATTCTGTGCGTTAGCTATCGAAGCACCAACAAGAACTCCTCCCAATAGAGGCATCACGGCCACCAAGCCAAGGAAGATCGCGCCTCCCCAGGTAATGCGAATATTCACAGCATTAAGATACTCAGCAGTAGGTTTCCCAGGACGAATACCGGGTACAAAGCCTCCCTGCTTCTGCAGAGTCTCAGGAATATTCTGTTGCTGAAAAATTGTCATCGTGTAGAAGAAAGTGAATCCGACAACGAGCCAGAAATAAGCTCCCCAATAGAACCACCAGTAACTGCCCCCAGAGTCAAAGAGATTGTAAATGAAATTCGCTATATTAGGATCTGCCGCCTGGTTCATAAAATAACTGGCTACTGTCCCAGGGAAAACCATTATCGCCATGGCAAATATCAGCGGGATCATCCCGGCCGAATTTACACGAAGCGGAATATGGGTTCCACCGCTCTGCCGGTACACCCGTCCGCCCCGGAAAACACTCCTCGAATATTGAACAGGAATGCGTCGAGCCCCTTCATTAACAAACACGATAAAGAATGCGATTGCTATCAACAATATTACCAGCTTCAACAATCCCATAACTCCAACAGTCAGATAGCTTTGCCCGATATTCTGAGGCATCCCTGCGACAATACCGCCGAAGATTATTATCGAGATACCATTGCCGATACCATGCTCAGTAATACGATCGCCCAGCCACACCAGGAACATCGTGCCTGCAGTCAAACACAATATCATCGAGACAGTAGGAAGCAGGTTATCACCAGATAGGCCCACGCCGCTAATAGCTGGCTGCGACATCCCTGACATGGGCCGACTGAAAATCATCAGCTGCCCGTAACCCTGAAGCATGGCTAAGGGAACGGTAAGCCAGTATGTATATTGATTTATTTTCTGTCTACCCTCATCTCCCTCGCTCGCTATCGCCTGCAGCTTGGGAATTACCGGCACAAGCAACTGCATTATGATTGTGGATGTTATGTAAGGATAGACCCCCATGGCAACTATGCTAAGTCGACGCATAGCACCGCCACTAAATAGATCCAGCATGCCCAATAGCTGGTTCTGTTCAAAAAGCTGTTCAAGTGCCTGGATATCAACCCCCGGAACGGGGATCTGAGCCATGAAACGGAATACTACAAGGATGCCAAAGGTAATGAACAGCTTCCGTCTGAGGTCGGGGTGGTGGAGGGAGTCTATGACCGCCTGCATTAGTTTGGGCATTGCGCCCTGTTTTGCAGTCTTCTGCATTAGCGGATCACCTCTGCCGTTCCTCCTGCAGTTTCTATTTTCTCCCTCGCCGCTTGCGAGAAACTATGGGCTTTCACCACCAATTGCCTGTCTATATCGCCCTCTCCCAGCACTTTCACCGGCTTGTTCTTTCTCTTAACGATGCCTGCTGATATCAACTTCTCCGGTGTAATCTCGCTGCCCGCCGGAAAAGCATTGAGACGGTCTAGATTGACAG
Source organism: Dehalococcoidia bacterium (assembly GCA_046545575.1). Taxonomy (GTDB): domain Bacteria; phylum Chloroflexota; class Dehalococcoidia; order SZUA-161; family SpSt-899; genus JAGXOF01. The sequence goes on along the minus strand of JBKGZM010000002.1, from coordinate 67,134 downwards.
CATTATAGTCTACCCTGAAAGGATTATTGAAACCTCGCTTCTTCGGCAGGCACTTTATCAGGCTATCGGCTTTTCCATCGAACAAAGGATGTACGCCGCCACCAGACCGAGCATTCTGTCCTTTTATGCCCCGACAGGAATAGGTGCCATTACCACTTCCTACCCCCCGCCCTACACGCTTACGCTTGTGCTTAGCAGCTACATCTAGTTTTACCTCGTTCTGCCTCACTGCTCACTCTCCTCAGGGTTTTCCACTGACTCAGCTTGTTCACTCGCTCTTGGTGCCATCTTGCCTCTCTTGACAAATTCCTCCTCCGGGTCTTTCAGCATACTCAAAGCCCTCAGAGTCGCCTGCACCACATTAACAGGGTTAGAACTACCCATTGACTTTGTCAAAATATCCCGTATTCCAGCGGCCTCAACCACGGATCTAACAGCTCTGCCTGCCATTACGCCAGTTCCCGGAGAAGCGGGCTTAAGGAAAACTTCAGCAGCTCCGAACTTGCCCTTTATCTCATGAGTGATAGTACTTCCCTTCATGGGCACACGGATAAGGTTTTTCTTGGCCCTGGCGGTCCCTTTACTAATAGCAACCGGGATCTCCTTCCCTTTGCCTAGGCCAAAGCCCACATGCCCCTCATTATCGCCAACCACCATAAGGGCACTGAAGGCAAGTCTCCTGCCCCCTGCGGTCGTTTTCGCGACCCGTCTTATATAAACCAAGTTCTCAGTGAGATTAAGCTCCTCCGGATTAACCTTTTCCTTCATACATTAAACCTCAGAATTTCAGTCCCGCTTCTCTTGCTGCATCAGCAAGCGCTTTGATCCGACCATGATATTTATATTTTCTCCTGTCAAAGGCAACCTGTTGCACACCCTTCTCCAAAGCCCTCTTACCCAACAGGTCACCAACGCGCTTTGCTTCCTCAGTCTTGGGTGAATTGGCGACATCACCGTTTAGATCAAACGAACAAGCCGATGCAAGGGTATGACCTGTGGTGTCATCAATCACCTGACCATAGATATATCTCAGGCTACGAAAGACACAGAGGCGCGGCCTATTAGCCGTGCCCACTACTCGTCTCACTCTCGTGTTCCTCTTCCTTGGCATTAGCCCTTGGCTCCTATCTTACCTGCTTTCCCCGGTTTAAGATGTAATTCCTCATCCGTGTACCTGACGCCCTTTCCCTTATACGCATCAGGCGGTCTAACTTCCCTGATCTTGGCCGCCACCCTTCCCACCATCTCCTTATCAATGCCGGAGACCACTATTACGTTGTTCTCTTCAACATTGACTGAGACCCCAGGGGGAGGTGTGATCTCCACCGGCTGTGCATATCCTACACGGAGCACCAGTTTACCCTCTGACGACTGTGCCCTGTATCCAACTCCCACAACCTGTAGACGCTTTTGGAAGCCCTCATGTACGCCTCGAACTATGTTCCCAATGAGCGTACCAGTAAGTCCAAGCAAGGTACGCTGTTCCTTGCTGTCTGTAGACCTAGACACTGTGATAGTTCCATCGCTGAGTTCAACAGACATATCCGGATGGAAGGAATAACTCAAAGTTCCCTTCGGGCCTGTCGCAGTTACTTCATTTCCTTTGATATCTACCTGTACACCTTCAGGAACAGGTATTGTTTTTGTCCACGGTTTCGACATATAGCCTAATCCTCTCACAAAACAGTGTGAAAAGCGTTTACTCTCAACTCACCTACCACACTTTGCACAAAACCTCACCACCAACCCCACGCCTTCGTGCTTTCTTACCGGTCATTATCCCCTGGGTAGTTGACACTATGGCGATCCCCAAGCCTCCATAAACTCTGGGGATTTCCTCTTTCCCAGCGTACACTCTACAACCAGGTCTACTCACCCGCTCAAGCCCTGTAACCACTGGTTCTTTATTATCAATATACCTGAGATGTATCTTCAGCACTTTTTGAGGGGTATCACCCTTCAGAATCTCGTACTCGTTGATGTATCCCTCATCTTTTAGGACCTTAGCAATAGCGATTCTAAGTCTCGAAGCAGGAATCTGCGCAGACTCATGCTTGACCATGTTGGCATTTCTTATCCTGGTTAACATATCTCCTATTATGTCCATGCGTTTCCCCAATTACCAGCTAGACTTCCTAACCCCAGGAAGTTGTCCTTCATTGGCTAACCTCCGGAAGCATATACGACATAGCCCAAACTCACGGATATATCCCCTAGGCCTACCGCAAAGCATACAACGATTTCTGTGTCTTACCCTGTACTTTTGAGTTTTCTGAGATTTCACAACCTGAGAAGTCTTGGCCACGTTTACCCCCTCTAAGCGAACGGCATTCCCATAAGCTCCAAGAGCCGCCTGGACTCATCGTCGTCTTTCGCTGTGGTTACAATCGATACCTGCAGCCCCCGCACCCTATCAATCTTGTCATAATTTATCTCAGGGAATATGATCTGTTCCTTTATCCCCAGGGAATAATCCCCACGACCATCAAAAGCATATCTGGATATCCCTGAGAAATCCCTTATCCTAGGAAGAGCCGTGCTCACCAAACGGTCGAAGAAATCATACATTCTGTTTCTCCGCAAAGTTACCATCAGCCCAATCGTCATTCCCTGGCGCACCTTAAAACTGGATATCGACTTCTTGGCCTTGGTGACCATCGGCTGCTGCCCTGAAATCGTAGCAAGGTCCGCAGAGGCCGATTCCAAAGCACGAGCATTATCAATAGCCTCCCCCAATCCTATATTAAGAACGACCTTCTCCAGCCGGGGCACCCTCATAGGGTTCTGATACCCTCGCTCCTCCATCATCTGGGGTATTATTTCCTCTTCATACCTCTTCTTGAGTCTCGGGACAGCCATTAATCAATCACCTCTTGGCAGTTCCTGCATACTCGAACCTTACTTCCGTCCTCAAGGTAAGTAAACCCCACTCGCGCAGGTTGGTTACACTTCTTACACACAAGTTTCACATTGGAAACATGAATGGGAGCCTCTTTTTCCACGATCCCTGCCTGCCTCACTTGCTGGGTGGGTCTCATGTGTCTTTTGACCATGTTGACCCCTTCAACAATCACATAGTCTCTGTCGGGGAAAGCCCGCTGCACCTTCGCTTTTCTCCCACGATACTTGCCTGAAATTACCATCACTTCGTCGTTCTTGCGAATCTTCCTCATCACAGCACCTCCGGTGCCAGTGAAACGATCTTCATAAAATTCCTTTCCCTGAGCTCACGTGCTACGGGACCAAAAATGCGCGTGCCTCTAGGATTTCCTCTCTCATCCAAGATCACGGCAGCATTCTCGTCGAATCGAATATGTGAACCATCTCTCCGCCCATGCGATGCGGCTACTCTCACCACCACTGCCCGCACTACACTCCCTTTCTCCACAGGTGAATTAGGGATAGCCTCCTTAACCGAGGCTACAATCGTATCACCTAATCCGGCATATTTTCGCTTTGTGCCTCCCGGAATGTTGAAGCACATTATCTCACGAGCGCCGGAGTTATCGGCTACCTTCAGTCTGGTATATATCTGAATCATCTCGGTTTATCCTTCAACTTCCTTTACGGGGCTGCTTTTGGACAAAATCTCAAGCACCCTCCAACGCTTCTCTCCAGATAATGGACGGGTTTCCACAAGTTTTACCCTGTCACCGATTTCACAGGCATTGTGCTCATCATGAGCCTTGCATTTCTTCCTGTACTCGATGTACTTCTTGTAGCGAGGATGCTGGCGCAGCCGGCTGATCCTCACCACCACGGTCTTGTCCATTTTATCGCTTACTACTTCGCCTGTAAGAGTTCGTTTCGTTCCCATATTTCTCTACCCTCTGGACAGCTCCATTTCCCGCATCACTGTCTTGATCCGGGCGATCTTCTTTTTCACCTTATTGATCTCCCGGAAGTTCGTCAGCTGCCTAGTAGCCCATCTAAATCGCAAATTGAAAAGCTCCTGGTGGGAATTCTCCAATTCCCTCCTAAGTTCCTCATAATTCATCTTTCGAACGTCATCTATTCTCACTTTTAGGCTCCGTCTGCTCTTATGAATTCGTGAATGAGACCTTATTTCTCAGAAAACTTCATATACCTTGCATCTACCGGCTTTGTCCCTCGCTACCCTTTCCCACTATGCGAGTATCGATCGGAAGCTTATGGGAAGCCAGACGCAACGCCTCACGTTCCATTTCTTCGCTCACGCCTGCGATCTCAAACATTACCCTGCCTGGTTTGACCACCGCTACCCAATGGTCAACGACACCTTTGCCCTTCCCCATTCTCGTCTCGGGGGGACGCGCGGTGACTGGTTTATCGGGGAATATTCGGACCCATACCTTACCGCCTCGTTTGACATGCCGCGTGATCGCTATCCTGGCCGACTCAATTTGCCGACTGGTGATCCATGCCGGCTCCAAAGCCTGCAGTCCAAGTTCGCCAAAATCCACTTTGTTGCCGGACTGGGCTTTGCCTTTAAGGCGGCCCCTGTGCATTTTCCTGTGTTTTACCTTCTTCGGCTGCAACATTCCAATTACTCCGCAGATTCAGTTGATGCTTCTAGATTCTCGCCTTCAACATAGGCATGTTCAGGTAGTATATCCCCTTTATAGACCCACACCTTCACTCCGATCTTGCCGGAATCGGCATGCGCCTCCGCCAATCCATAGTCGATATCAGCACGTAGAGTGTGAAGCGGAACGCTGCCTTGGTGCTCACTTATGCGCCGGGCTATCTCACGGCCTCCAAGCCTACCGCTCACTACAACTTTGATTCCTTTCCCCCCAGCATTCATCGTCTGGGAGAGCGCCCTCTTGACAGCACGACGATAGGTAATGCCCTTCTCAAGCTGATCGGCGATGTTTCTCGCCACTAAATACGCATCACATTCGGGAACTTGTATCTCTTGAATATTGAGTTGAATCTTCTTACCCGTCAGCGACTGCAAAATATTCCTTACCTCATCAACCCTCTGTCCGCCTCGGCCAATAACAACCCCAGGCCTGGAGGTATTAATCGTCACGTTGACTTCTCCAACCCCTCGCTCAATCTCAACTCTGGAAATTCCGGCATTCTTGTAATTCTCGTTGATGGCGCGCCGAATGGCAAGATCCTCCTGTACGAGGGTTGCATAATCGCGGTCATCCTGCCATTTGGATTGCCAGTCCTTATAGCTCCCAAGCCTGAAACCTATTGGATGGGTTTTATGTCCCATTCACTTCTCCTCAACCACAATAGTAATATGGCTCATGCGCTTGCGAATAGGCTTTACCGTTGCGCGTCCTCCAAATCGAACCCTTCTCATCGTAGGCCCTTCATCCACAAACGCCTTTACAATGGTAAGCTCAGATGGTGTCATATGGAAATTATTCTCGGCATTAGCAATAGCCGACTTAACCACACGTACTACCCTTCTCGCGATTGGGCCAGGCGTAAAGCTTAAAATAGCCACAGCCTCCTCAGCATTCCTGCCACGAACCATATCCACAACACGTCTCACCTTGTGCGGCGATGCCCTCACCCCCTTTGCTGTTGCCCTTACTTCCATAAGACCACCTTCAATGTCCGGCTATCATTCATTAAAGCTATACCTTAAATAGAATACAAACGATTTAGCTTTTTAATCCAGGTTTGAGTCTCTATTTCTTAACCGCATGCCGAGGATGGATTCTTGTTGGAACAAATTCACCAAGCTTATGACCGACCATGTTCTCAGTAATAAATATGGGAACGTGATTTTTCCCATTATGCACCGCTATCGTAAGCCCAACCATTTCAGGAGGTATTACCGACCCCCGAGCCCATGTCCTGATGACAGTTTTCTCACCGCTCCTGTGGATAGCATTCACTTTCTTCATTAGCTTCTGATCAATAAATGGTCCCTTCTTGGTAGACCTGCTCACTTCTCACCTCCGTTTACTTACGCTTTTTCACAATCATACTATCCGAGCGCTTGTTCCTTCTTGTCTTAACGCCATACGCCAGCTTACCCCACGGGGTTTTCGGTCCAGGCAATCCGATCGGTGCCCTACCTTCACCTCCGCCATGAGGATGATCACTGGGGTTCATAGCTGATCCTCTTACCTTAGGACGGCGGCCCAAATAGCGCTTTCTGCCAGCCTTACCCCAGTTAACAAAACGGTGCTCAGAGCTCCCCACCTGGCCTATCGTAGCCAGGCACTCTCCCCGAACATAGCGAACTTCCTTTGAGGGAAGAGTAAGCATCACATATCCATCAGACTCTCTCGCTGTGACATACACTGCGGTTCCAGCACCCCGCGCCAGTTGTCCTCCTCTGCCGGGCTGGAGTTCAACGTTATGTATGGGAACACCAGTTGGAACCCTTCTTAAAGGTAATGCATTCCCGACCTTGATATCCGCATTTTGCCCAGCCATTATCCTATCTCCGACCTTCAACCCGGTAGGAGCTAAAATATAACGCTTCTCCCCATCCACATAGTTTATCAAAGCGATATTGGCCGAGCGATTAGGGTCATATTCTATAGCAGCTACTTTCCCCGGGATATCACGCTTATTCCTTTTAAAGTCTATTATCCTATAATTCCTTTTGGCACCACCACCTCGATGCCGGGTTGTAATTCTGCCCTTGTTATTCCTGCCGCCCTTTTTCCTCAGAGGTACAACAAGCGACTTTTCGGGTTCGCTTTTGGTAACCTCGCCTGTTGGCTGGCTGGTCATGCCTCTTCTGCCAGGAGATGTCGGCTTGTACTCTTTAATCGCCATTGCTCTAGACTCCTTCAAACACCTCTATTTTGTCTCCGGGCTTGAGGGTCACGATCGCCTTCTTCCAAGCAGGCCTGTGACCTCTCAGCCTGCCGAATCCCCTCGGTTTGCTCGGCACCGTAACCACATTAACAGATACGACGGTTACTTTAAAGGCCTTTTCCACCGCAGCTTTTACCTGACTCTTGTTGGCGCTCTTCGCCACTTTGAAGGCATACTTATTCTGCCCCATTAGGTCAGTTATCTTTTCCGTAATTATTGGTTCGCGAATAACCTCGTAGAGATGCATAGTAATTCTCTAACCCTTTATCCTTTTATTTATATAACTATTTATTTATATAACTATACAGCGCTTTTTGCTTCTCCCCAGAGTTCCTCAACCGCACGTACTGCATCCTGAGTCATAACTAAGTTGCTGTAGGAAAGCAAGTCAACCACATTTAAGAGCCGAGCTTGAGCTACCTTCACCCCCCTTAAATTACCGGCCGATTTGACCACGTTCTCGTCTGGAGATGATGTAGCAACAAGCGCCGAACGGTCGGCTCCCAAGGCCCGCAGCATATCCCTCATCCTCTTGGTCTCAGGCTTGTCTATCTCCAAGTTATCTACTACCGTTAGCTCCCCATTAGCCATCTTCCCCGACAGCACACATCGTATTGCAAGCCTCCGCATCTTCTTTGGCATCCTTTGCCGATAGCTTCTCGGTTTAGGACCAAATATGACCCCACCATGACGACGTATCGGAGACTTCGCACTTCCAGCTCTTGCCCTACCCGTGTGTTTTTGCCGATAAAGCTTGCGGGTGCTCCCCGCAACTTCGGAACGCCCTTTAGTATTTGACGTACCAGCTCTTGCATTAGCGCGTTGCCTCACCAGCGCCTGATGTACAACCGCCTCATTCATAGGAACCCCAAACACGCTCTCATCCAGAGCAAGCTCTCCTACCGCAGTTCCTTCCGTACTATAAACTGTCGCATTCATGGTATATCACACCCCAATCAACAAAAAAAGGCCAACAGCCTACAGTAAACCGTTCTTGCTCTGCCTATAGGCTGCGGGCCGTGGCCTAATCACCCTCTTACCACCTACGCCCCCGCAGTAATGTTAACCAAATTATAGCTTACACGAATTATCAGTGATGTCAAGAGGTACACACACAAATTTCGAGTGTAAACACAAGTTTTTATCATATCAGTTTCCCTCCCTGCACTCAAGCCCCTTTTCCTATGTTATTCCCTAATGGATGGATATAGCGCATGATTTATTTGACAATATAAACGGTCTGAGATACAATACTCACATCCGACGCAACGGAGGCCACCATGATCGAGATGAGCATTGACAGCATTCGCGTCAGTATGATGAATAACCAGCGTGTAGTCATCCTAAAAGAGAAACAAAGCGAGCGCTATCTGCCCATCTGGATTGGGCCAGCGGAGGCAGATGCAATCGCCATTAAGCTTCAAGGCGTCGATCTACCCCGTCCTCTCACACATGATCTCCTGGTATCCGTTATTGATAGCTTAAAAGCCTCGGTGAATTCCATTACTGTAAGTGACCTTCGAGATGATACGTTTTATGCCAAGTTGATACTCAACATCGACGGCGAGCAACTGGAACTGGATTCCAGACCCAGTGATGCGGTTGCATTGGCCGTGCGAGTCAACGCTCCTATCTACGCTGAGGAAACAGTGCTGGACCGAGCAGGCATCCTGATAGACCGAGAAACGGGAAAGCCTATCACTCAAAGCGAGGGAAAATCAGGGGAAATAAGTGAGCAAGAGCTGAAAAGTTTATCCGCTTTTCGCGATGTAATAGACCAGCTCAATCTGGAAGATCTTGACAACGACCAGGGGAACCAAGGGGGAAACCAAGGATAACAGGGCCTTGATTAGGTAAAGCTGGTTCCTCCTGTTCGCCTCGATTATTCTTTTCAGTTGCATAAACCATATATGGTTGATCGTAGAAAAAGGCAGGGAGTGTCGAAACTAAACACCGCCCCCATGAACGTGTTGGGGTTGACTTCCGTTACATTCCTCGATAGAATATCCCTAAAGCTTAGCGCAAAAACCTAGCACAATTTCTCTAAATTTTTTTGTACAACATTAAGGACTATAACGGCTTGTAAAGCTTATTATTGAGGAGGGTTTGTATTATGGCTGTAGTAACAAAACTGTTTAAAGACTCAGATGCCTTTGACCAAGCAATGGAGAATTTGAAGGCCAAAAGCTATGAGGCAAAAGTCGTAGAACCGGGGACCGATGTCAAGAAGGAGCTATCCGACAGCGGGCTCTCTCAGGAAGCCCTTGACTACTATGAACTCGGGCTCTCACTCGGCGGCAAAGTAGTAAAGGTTACAGCTGATGACAAGAAAGCCGGCGAGGTACAGTACATACTTCGAGAAGCCGGGGCTAAAGAAGGAGTCGAGCAAATGGACATGTGGTCCACCAGCCCCGGATTTGTAGAAGAGGAAAGAATGAGCGCCACTAACCCGGTTGATGAGACAATGACCGGGGACTTCAGAAAGTATTAAGGCAATCTCACTCAAAGAAATCACTTAAGGAGGAAGAGCATGTCCAGATTTATCGCTGCATCAACAGCCAGGGGGGTGCACCAGGTAATTGACAAGGCAGATAACATGTTGAAGGAGGCTCTCAACACTTTGGGCCCAGATACCCCAGTTGAGTTCAAAGACAGGAACGGAGGGCCTACAGCATATTATCTACCAGTCATTTATGGCTACTTGGGTCACAAAGTCGAAAAGCTGGGTGACTTGCAATATCCTTTGGACAGAGCCAAGGGCTTGCTGGCCCCAGAGCCGGATGAAAATATGTGGCTGCCTTACCTTGGCGAAACGCTCGATGCAGGCGTCGGAACGCTGTGGGCTGAGGAAATAATAAAAGGAATCGAATTCGCGCAGGGAAAACAACCTGAGGTTAAGGGAGATTTTCAATTCAACGGCCCCATTGATGATGGGCAGATGCGCAGCTGGGGCATAGCCATGGTGGATGGAAGAATGCCAGGTTTTGCTGCGGTTATAGGAGAAGCCCCGAGCAATGAGGCAGCTGTTCGTATCGTACGTGAATTACAGGCACGAGGGCAGCTGGTCTTCCTCTCCGGGAACGTAAATGGACGAAGCATTGTAGACCAGTTGCTTGAAGAGGGAGTAGACCTCGGGTACCCCACCTATACCGTATCTTTCGGGTCAGATACTGAGTCAACTGTGTACGCCGCAGGGTATGCCACAAGAGCAGCATTCAGCTTTGGTAATGTAACCCCGGGAGACTGGCGACGAGTTCTCCTTTATAACAAGTTTCGCTGTTTTGCGTTTGCCCTGGTGTTAGGGCCTATGGACGACGTCAAATGGGCAACCGGGGCCGGTGCAATTAACTATGGCTTTCCTGCCATCTGTAACACCATGGTTCCGCAAATACTTCCCACAGGACTCACCAAGTATGAGCATGTAGTAAGCGAGCCCTGGGATGACATCCCCGGAGATACCAATGAGAAGGCCAAGAGGCTAATTGACAAGTGTATCGAAGTTCGAGGTGTTAAGGTCATAATCCCTCAGCCTGACCTTCCTGTCACATTTGGGCCGGCATTCGAAGGCGAGGTAATTCGCAGAGGGGACATGCAGGTAGAATTCGGGAGCAAGAGCGGCCCCGGGGTTGAGTTCCTGGAAATGAAGGATATGGATGAGGTTGAGGATGGTAAATGCGAGGTAGTCGGGCCAGATATCGACGAAATCGATTTTGAAAACAATCCCAATACCTACTTTGCTTGCAAAATCGATGTCGCTGGCAGGGCAATGAGAGAAGAGTTTGAACCCGTCCTTGAGCGCCAGTTGCACAACTTTTCCAATGAGGTTGAAGGATACCAGCATCAAGGACAGAGAGAGATCACCTGGATCAGAATCAGCAAGAAAGCATATGAGGCAGGATTGAGGCTGAAGCACATGGGCGATGTCTTCCATACAGCTTTCCACAACCAATTCGGCAGTATCGTGGACAAGATGCAGACGACCTTTTACACAAACAAGGAAGACGTGGAAAAGATCCTGGAACATGCTAGAGATAAATACCGTGAAAGAGATGAACGCGTGAGCGGACTCAAGGATGAATCCGTCGACACTTTCTACAGCTGCACTCTGTGCCAGTCTTTCGCTCCTACTCATGTATGCGTTATCAATCCGGAGCGGCCGGGGTTGTGCGGAGCATACACCTGGATTGACTGCAGGGCTGCTTATGAGATAAACCCGAGAGGCCCGAATCAGCCTGTGGAAAAAGGCAAATGCCTGGATGAGACAAAAGGCGAATTTGAAGGGGTTAATCAGTTTGTTTATGACAACTCACAAAGAAGCGTAGAACGGATGACCCTTTATTCCCTTATGGACGCACCAATGACCACATGCGGTTGCTGCGAATGCAACATGGTGCTGATCCCTGAAGCAAATGGCGTCATGATCGTATCCCGAGAGGACTTCGGTGAAACACCTTGCGGGATGAAGTTCACCACTCTTATGGGGCAAATCGGTGGAGGACAACAGACTCCTGGAATGATGGGACACGGTAAGAGATTCGTGTTGAGCGATAAGTTCATCTCGGCAGAGGGAGGACTTAGGCGAGTGGTCTGGATGTCCAAACCACTTAAGGAAGAGCTCAAGGATGACCTCCAACAGAGGTGTGAAGCGATCGGAGAACCCGATCTCATGGACAAGATCGCCGACGGGGATATCTGCACCACTGTTGAGGATCTCATCCCATTCCTTGAGGAGAAAGGCCATCCAGCCCTGAGTATGGAATCCATGATCTAAGAGAATTCGCAACTGAATGAATGTTAGCGTCCTTACTTGAGTTTCGGAGATGAAGAGCAGGTTGCTATTAAGGAAGATGATGTCTCAATAAAGTTCAAACTGGAGGTGCAGTTGTGCCAGAAGTGGAAATTCCGAAGGAAAAATGGACCGGTAAAGTAAGAGAAGTTAAAATCGGTGGCAACGGACGGAAAGAGATTGTGGTTGGCGGGTCTACAGCCATGCCGTTCCTTGATTTCGAGGGCGAAATGCCCAACCCACCAAGGGTAGCAGTAGAGGTCAGGGATGATCCTTCAGGATTCCCACCCGGACTGCTCTCCGCTTGGGGAGATGCAACAAACGATGTTGGAAACTGGGCTAAGAAAGCTGCAGAGGCTGGCGCTGAGATCGTCGTGCTGAGACTTACAGGTGCCCACCCCGAAGGCAAAAACGCCGGGGTCGACGAGGCGAAGGCAGCAGTTGATTCTGTGCTCTCCGCTGTGGACTTGCCACTTATGGTTATTGGGCCGGAAACAGCTGACAAGGATAACGAGATACTGATTCCAGTTGCTGACCTAGCCGAGGGACAAAGGATCGTTATCGGAAATTGCGTGGAAAATAATTACAAGACCATCGCTGCCACTTGTATTGCCAACAACCATATCGCTATAGCGAAAACCCCTCTCGACATCAACCTGGCCAAGCAGCTCAATGTTCAGGTTTCCGATATAGGGGTACCACTCGAGTCCATCCTGATGGATCCGGACATGGGAGCATTGGGATACGGAATCGAGTACGCGATCTCTATCGATGAGCGCTTGAAGTTGGCTGCCCTAATGGGCGACGCTGTGACAGCTGTACCGGTCATTAACCACCCGGGGCCTGAGACATGGCGCCAGAAAGAGGCCAAGGTTAGTGAGGGGGTGCCTGAGTCCTGGGGGGATTACGAGGAAAGGGCTCTCTACTGGGAAGAACTCAGCACCACGTCCGTCATCCATTCCGGTGCCGATGTGGTTAACCTTTGTCACCCCAAGGCAGTGGAGTACATAAAATCCATGATAGCCAGTTTAGCGACGGGGAAATAATCTGCACAAGGAGGCAGGGAGATGGCACTAACAGGTATTCAAATATATAAGCTTTTACCCAAGACAAATTGCAAGGAATGCGGTTATCCTACCTGTATGGCTTTCGCTATGAAGCTGGCAGCAGGTCAAGAGGACCTTTCCAAGTGTCCCTATGCAAGCGACGAAGCCAAACAGCAGTTGGCTGCTGCTGCCAAGCCGCCAATGAGAGCTGTAACTATAGGCACAGGGGACCATCAACTGACTATCGGCGGCGAGCTGGTAATGTACCGCCATGAGAAGAAATTCTTCAATCCTGCTCCCCTCATGGTAAGGGTTAAAGATACAGCTTCTGCTGACGACATTAACAAGACTGTGGAAGAGGTCGGTAACTACAGCGTCGACCGCGTGGGAATGACCTTCACCTTTGACGGGTTTGCAATCCAGAATGATTCGGGAGATGCATCCAAGTTCGCAAGTTGTGTGGAATCCGTCAAATCCAAGACAGAGATGCCATTGGTACTGATTTCCACGGACCCTGACAGTATGAGTGCAGCCCTGGAAAAGGCCGGTAATGATAGACCGGTCATCTACGCGGCTACCAAGGACAATATTGACCAGATGACAGAGCTGGCCAAGAAGTATAGCTGTCCCCTCGTGGTAAAGAGTTCGAACGGATTAGAAGAACTGGCAGATCTTTCTGGAAAGGCCAGCGGGGCGGGAGTAGAAGACCTTATTCTAGACCCGGGGGACCGCGATTTCCACGGGTCGCTGACTGCTTTCACTCAGATGCGCAGGTTGGCTTTCAGAAAGTTCGAGCCCTTTGGCTATCCGATAATCAGCTTCCCAGGAGAAGGCGCATCGTCAGTTGAGGAAGAAGTCAACCTGGCCGGCCAGCACATCGCCAAATACTCCAACATAGTCGTAATGGACAGTTTCTCACCTGCAATAGCATACACCCTGCTGACGCTGAGGCTGAACGTGTACACTGATCCTCAGAAGCCCATCCAGTTACAGGCAGGGCTTTATCAAGTTGGCACTCCCGATGAGAAGAGTCCGCTTTGCATCACAACCAACTATGCGCTCAGTTACTTTGCTATCTCCGGCGAGGTTGAAGCTACCGGCCGACCGGCATGGATCATGGTTGTGGATACGGAGGGCCTCTCGGTTCTCACTGCTTGGTCAGCCGGCAAGTTCGATGCTGATGGCATCGCTGCACACATCAAGCAATATGATGCAGGCGACAAAATAAACCACAACAGCTTAATACTTCCCGGTGGAGTAGCGATCCTCAAAGGGGAAACAGAGGAAAACCTGCCTGACTGGAAAATACTGGTTGGCCCAAGAGAAGCTGCAGGTATCGGCGGCTATTTCAAACAAAACGCTCAGATTTGGGAGGGGTAGCTTAAGCTACCCCTCCCTTTACTTCCTCATTAATTCCAATCGTCGGAATCTTCTTCTCCAAATTCTTCATCACTGAACACACCTATCTCACGCCCCTGATAGACAGTGACGATAAAGTCATCTCTCACCAAATCCGCTGGTAAAACCAGCTCTTCATCGATTATACTGATAAGCTCGCGTATATCATCGGTGGTCATATCCTCGCCCACGCATAACACCGCATTAACTACCTGAGCTGCAAAATGCAGATTGATTTTCCCCACGATCCTGTCACCATCAGCAGTAATTGCATACACCTCAGAATACGGCGTGCGGCATTCCCTTTCAAAACGGTAATCCGGCATAACTCCCCCTATCTATGGTCTTATTTGTCCCTCACCCATGATGATCCATTTGTAACTGGTTAATTCCCTTAACCCCATCGGGCCACGAGCGTGAAACTTCTGCGTGCTGATCCCGACCTCCGCGCCCAGCCCGAACTGAGCACCGTCAGTGAACCTGGTGCTGGCATTAACATAGACACATGCCGCATCAATCTCGTCGAGGAAACGCATCGCCGCAGAATAATCCTCGGTAAGAATAGCCTCAGAATGTCCCGAGCTGTAATACTCAACATGTGCCAACGCATCATCCAGTGAATCCACAACCTTGATAGCCCCTGTCAAAGACAGAAACTCCTTCCCCCAATCCTCCTCCGTGGCAGCGGAAATGTCCAGTCCGGGAATACTCTGCAAAACCTTCAGCGCCTGCTCATCACAGTGTATCTGGACTCCCGAATTTGTCCATTCCCTGGCAATGCGAGGTAAATAACTCTCAGCAATATCTTTATGAACCAGCAAGGTATCCAGAGCGTTGCACACAGTGGGACGCTGAACCTTGGCGTTGTGGGCGATAGCCACGGCCTTGTCCAGGTCAGCACTACGGTCCACATACGTATGACACACCCCCACCCCACCGGCCAGCACAGGCATCGTGGCGTTATCAGCTACCATGCGAATGAGTCCCTGCCCACCGCGCGGCACTATCAAATCTATTATGCCCTTCATCTGCAGCATATGATTTACTATCTCGTGTTCAGTCGACTCGACGAACTGGACCGCGTCCTTTGGGATCCCTGCTCCGATGGCCGCATCCTGTACGATCTTGGCCAAGGCTCCATTGGACCGCACCGCTTCCCTGCCACCGCGTAACATAATCGCATTCCCCGACTTCAGACAAAGAGCGGAAATGTCAATAGTAACGTTGGGGCGGCTCTCGTAGATCGCGCCGATCACCCCAAGGGGGATCCGTCTCCTACCCACCTGCAATCCATTTGGAAGCTTTCGCATATCCAGGACTTCACCCACAGGATCAGACAAGGCAGCCACACCACGCACATCCTGTGCCATCCCTTCAAGTCGATCCGGTGAAAGCGCCAGGCGGTCAAGCATGGCCTCATTCATCCCCGCCGACTTCGACTCATCGTAGTCGGCCTTGTTGGCAGTTAGGATCTCCTCTTGCCTGTTCATCAAACTATCTGCGATATTATGTAAAGCTTTGTCCTTCACCTGAGTGGAAATACAAGCAAGCTGACGGGAGGCATCCTTAGCCGCCTTGCCTTTGGCTCTAAGCTCTTCAATTGCTTCCTGCATGCTTCCTCCTTACAAAAGCACCATATTGTCCCGGTGTACTACCTCAACTCCATAGCCATAGCCAAGCAACTCACCGATTTCGTCCGAGCGACACCCCTTGATTTGAGCTATCTCATTCGAACTATAATTGGAGATGCCGTTGGAGATATTCATCCCTCTGGAATCAACGATGGCAACCACATCCCCGCGCTCAAATCTCCCCTCGACATCAACAACTCCCGCTGGCAAAAGACTTCTATTCTGCTTTGTAAGGGCTGTGCTGGCACCAGCATCGACGATTATCTTGCCGGCAGCAGGTTGGCTAAGCATCCAGCGCTTGCGGCTCTCCAACTTGGAGTGGGTGGGGGGAAAGTACGTCCCCACCTCCTCCCCTCCCACTATCCTCGAAATCACGTCCGGCTCATACCCGCCGGCAACAACCACAGCCGTCCCCGATGCAGTAGCAAGCCTTGCCGCGTCCAGTTTAGTGGCCATTCCACCGGTGCCTCTTTCCCCCGACTTTCCGGTAATGTACCTTTCGATAGAGCTATCTATCTTCTCCACTCTCCGAATAAGTGAAACCTCATCCCCTTGCCCTGGCTCGGAGGTATAGAGGCCAGCAACATCACTGAGAATTATCAACAAATCGGCATCCACTAAACTGGCCACCATTGCCGAGAGGTTGTCATTGTCCCCGAACATTGTCCCTTTCAACTCCTCAACACAGACCACATCGTTCTCGTTGACAATAGGCACCACACCGAAGTCCAAAAGCGCGAGCAACGTATTACGCGCATTCAAATATCCCATCCGGTTCAAGAAATCAGGTTTGGTCAGTAACGTTTGGGCAACGGTAATCTCCCGTTCTCCAAACAGCTCATCATATGCCTGCATCATTTGCCCTTGCCCGACTGCAGCAAGTACCTGCTTGAACGGTGTATCACGCCGCTTTTTCCTCGTCCCTAACCGATGCTTTCCAGCAGCAACTGCACCCGAGGACACGACTATCGTCTGCAAACCGCGCCGATTCAGCTGTGCAACTTGCTCCACCAGGCTGGCCATCACATCACGGTTGAGTCTATCCTTGCCCCCGGTGATGAGATTTGTCCCTAGCTTGATGACAAGTCGGTGGTAGGATGTAGTCGTATCCTTTTGCATTTTGGGGCAGCTTAAACCGATTTCTAACTGTGGACAGTACTTACAGTCCGTATCTACTGATATATGAGTTCTACCTTATGCCTTGTGCGCTTGCCCTCGCCCCTTTTCACAACCCGTGCAATACTTACATTGTCGAGGTCTGGTGTGGTAGTGATATATTTCTGGGCCAGCCTGCCCAACGGCTGAGCAGCGAGCACTGCGATCACAGAGGCATTGATAACGCGGTTGAATTTAGTCAGCCCCTTAGATCCTCGCCCCGCGATCATCGCTGCTATGCCCGCACAGAAGCCCGCTACAGCGATATTTGTACCACACATCGGAGAAACGGCCAGATCCTTCTCACCTTCCTGAAGTCGCCTCAAACCCTCTCTCGCAGCCTCTTCAAGGGTTTCCGTAGGGATATCTCCATATATGTAGAAACCGGTCAAACCAGCCCGTCCCACAAGTCTTACCTTACCCTCCAGCCGGGTTAGGAGAAGAGCTACAGTAGCATGTTCCAGAGCATGATTCTGCCTTATCGCATTCAGCATACCCAAAGCTTCCGGATAAAGACTCTCAGAACCGCGAAAGACCTCATCTGATCCCATAGCAAACCTTCCAGTTACATAACATATCACAGGGGAAAGGAATGGGCAAGCAATTTAAGCCGAATTATCCTTCCCACTTGCCAGGAACTCCAAGACGACCAACGTGGATGCGCCGACAACGATAAACAAAACCATCCATCCGGGCGAGGCAATCGATTCTCCAAACAGGCCTCTCAGTCCCCCCAGCATAATTCCCATGAGAAAAAGTAGGGTATGAATGTAGTACTTGCTTAAAAGCCATTTCAGGAAATTGGACATAAGAAACAGGCTCAGGGCTGCTCCCACTATAAAAACCAGAATAACGGGAATGTTGAAATCGGTCAGCGCCGACAGCATATATTCATATTGCCCCAGAATAGCTAAAATATAGGCCCCGGAGATGCCGGGCAATATCATTGCACAAATGGCCAGAAATCCCGAGGTGAAAACATATATCAACGAGTGAGATATCGCCACCTGGGCCGGCCCGGAGACCATGAAACCAATTACGAATCCAGCAAGAGAAAAGACGATCAACCACGCTCGGAAACCTTGCCCAACCCGTTTCGAGATGAAAAACACGCTAGCCAGTATGAGTCCTATAAAAAAGGAGAAGGTCTGGACGCGAAAATCAGCGAGGAGAAATCCCATTAAATGGGCAAGTCCTAAAACTCCAGTAACTATTCCCAGAAGCAGAGTCACAAGAAAACGGAAATCACCCGATAAAAACAGTTTCCTTGGACTTTTGAGATTGGCAAAAAAGAAAGAGAGGCTTGATATCAACCTTGTGTATATGCCTAAAATAAGAGCGAAGGTTCCCCCGGAAACACCGGGGATTGCGTCGGCTACCCCCATGACCAACCCCTTGAAGTAGGTGGCCACGGACTCGGATTTCCACTTCAGCTTAATATCAATTCCTCCCTCATTCCCTTCCCTACCTGATCTCCACCCGTCCGGCATTACACTCTATTTGCAAATACACCCGGTTGGGTGAGTCCTCAAATGAAGGAGTCCTATAGTAACCCCCTTCCTTCGGGAACCGTTCCTCAGATATGTCCAGGGTAGCCGCACTCATATCAGCATTTATACTGGCCGCAACATTATCAGGTATGGTTATCTCCACGTTAGCGGCATCGGCATCTATCACGGCATATGTTATCCCTGCCGAAGGCATTACAAGATCACAGTTGCCAGCATCGATATCGAGTGTGAACTCCTCCACCTGAAGATCGGTCAGGTCAATGTCCAGATCCGCTGCGTCGGAATCCATATCAAGGGTCAACGGGATGTCTCTGGATAATTTCACCTCCCACTCTATGCCCCTCCAGAAGGGGCGATTTCCCCCGATGGCCAGAGCCAGATTCCCTTTACCATCATGCCGTCCGAGGTTGGCTGTTAACTCGCCTCCTCTGGAAACCGCATTAACTAACTGGGGAGAACCGGACGGAAGCGCAAGCAGCTCAAGCCTCCCCGCCTCAAAGTCAACTTCGACATTTGCCTCCTGAAGATCCTCTATAGCCGCCGAATATGTGCCAGTTGTCTCCGCAGACGGCGGCGACTCATATTGCCATATTGCAAGGCCGAGAGAAGCACCAAGCACTGCCACTACCAGCACCCCCGCAAGCCACGGACTGTAACGGCCAAGAGCGATGTTTATCCCGATGATGATAAGCAACGCCGGCCAAAACCGCCACAAAGTGCCCCAGAGCCCCCAGGGAAGAGCCCCAAAGTTCTGCAGTAGTAACACAATGCCGAGAAAGACCAGGACAATGCCCCAGACAGGAACACGAGCCCTGTTATATGATTTCTCCTCAGTCATGGCGCCTCCTTAAGGCACTCACAAGTAATACAATGCCAGCAACGATGATAATGAGCGGCCATAGCTTGTGCCAGCTAAACCACCAGAAGAAGTTAAAGTTGCCTGCCAAGAAAAGACAACCAATCACGATCAGGATTATTCCTATGAAATTACGTCTGTTCCTGCTGACACTCTCGCTGCTCTCGCTCTCAGCTTGGTCGCTCTCTCCGAAAGTCGAACGTATCTCTTCACCCAGTTTGTTGGCGGCCCCCCTCATTTCCGATGCATTCTCTCGCATTGTATCCTCAGTCTTCGCCGATTCTGAACCCTCAGATGGCACAACAAGAGCCATGATAATGTAGGCCAGAATCCCTATCCCGTTGGCCAGAGCCAATAAAACCATAACTATCCTGACGATAACCGGATCTATTTCCAAGTACTCAGCCAATCCGCCACATACTCCTGAGATCATCCGGTCTCTGCGACTACGATACAGCCTCTTCTGCATTATGCCCTCCTGTGTTTCCTAACCCAGACAGAGCTCTTGACTTGCCAATTTGCTCTGTAGTTATTATAGTAGAAAAGGTAAGGAGACCCAATGAAAAAAGACCTCATGGATATACTCGCCTGCCCAATGTGCAAAGGACCTCTGGAGCTGACGGTCGAGGAGGAAGACAGCGATGAGGTAATCACCGGATCGCTATATTGCGCCAAGTGCTCGCACACATATCCAATCAAGGATTCCATTCCTAATCTGCTACCTCCGGACCTTCAGGATCAGGGCACATAGGTTACCCACGAATCAGGCGACTCCCATACCTCAACACTAGATATCGACGCCTGGCCACTATCCAGGCGTGGCCGCAGTTCGTTGTAGACAGTGCGGGCGATATTCTCAGATGAAGGATTGATCTCATCGAACGGAGCTATATTGTTGAGACAAACGTGGTCGAACCGGTCCACTATCTGCTGCAGATGCCGTTTCAGCTCTGTAAAGTCGAAGGCCATCCCAATATCATTTAGCTCCTGTGCTGCCACCGTAACCACAACCTGGAAACGATGACCATGTAATTCCTCGCATTTACCACCATAGTTCCTGAGGTAATGTGCTGCATCAAAGTGCTGCCGAACTGATATCCGATACATCACACCACTTCCTTATCTTATGAGAATCCTTAAGGTCCCCAAGCAGATCGCTGATTGTCCTCTTTTCCACTGGATGAATGAAACCGGGAGCGATCTCTGACATCGGCACCAGGACAAAAGCCCTCGTGCAAATCCGGGGATGCGGAATCACCAAATCAGGGGTTTCCAGCATCACATCGTCATAGAATAATATGTCGATATCGATAGGCCTTGGAGCATTTGTTCGCCGCAGAGGGATTGGTTCCCTCCCCAATTCGCCCTCGATCTCCTTCGCCAGGGAAAGCACCTCAAAGGGGTCAAATTGCGTTGAACAGACACACACAGCATTGAGAAACCAACCTCCCTCTTCACACCCCACAGGTTCAGTCTCATAAAGAGACGAGGTTTGCTCCACAGTGACTCGCTGGCCGAGTCGAGCCAAAGCCTGTTTTATGTTCGCTTCTCTGTCCCCCAAATTCGAGCCAAGTCCTGAGTAAACGGTAGCCATATCAATGTCCTGCTTTGCCTAATTGTAACATCCTATCAGGATTATGCCAAGTTTGCCTTATTTGACATATCCCGCTTCCACAGGTTACAATACCTCAACACCGGCTCAAGCTACTTCGGGTAAGCTGCACATTGTTGATGAGGCAATCTGACCAGGAAAAGAACGGCTGAAGACAAATTCTGAAAAAGAAATGCCTGCACCAAAGCTAATGCTCCCAACATTACTCAGCTTGGTTATAGTGGTAACAACAGCCCTGCTAACCTCATGTGTTACTATGGTTCCGACCACCGTTCATACACCTTCCTCAAGCACACAGGCAACCATCCCGCCCAAAGGACACCTGACCCCCAAACAAGCCTATTCACTTATGAAAAATGGACAGGCCACGGTGGTAGACCTGCGCAGTCAAGAAATGTATAACCTCGGCCACATTCCAGGTGCCATCTTGATCCCCGTTTCCGACCTAGCATCTCGGTTGGATAAACTCAATCCTGAACAGCCCATTCTCATATATCATGTATGCCAGGTATGTAGCTGGAAAGCAACTCAAATCCTGAGGGAAAACAACTTTACCCACATTTATAACCTGGAAGGTGGTCTCTTAGAATGGGAGGATCAGGGCTTTCCCGTTGTTCAATAGATCGATCTTGTACAAAGAAGATACAACCCACTACCAAAGGAGGTCTATGGACTCTGCGCCAAGAATCGTTGTTATCGGTGGCACTGCCTGCGGCCCGAAAGCCGCTTCCAGGGCACGACGCTGCAATCCAAAAGCACAAATCACGGTGATCGAGCAAGACAAGCTGATCTCTTATGCTGGCTGCAATCTACCGTTCTATATTTCAAGCACTATCAGCGAGAGGCAAAGCTTGTTGAAGCGGGACCCCTCGGACTTCAAGAACGTCATGGACATCCACGTAATGACTGAAACGCAGGCCACAAGCATCAATCGGGACCGTCACCAGGTGGAGACCATGAACCTGAAGACAGGCCAGCAGACAACTCTGGACTACGACAAGCTCGTACTGGCTACGGGGGCCACACCTGTGGTTCCCCCTTTAGAAGGCCGTGACCTGAAAGGCATCTTCACGCTTAAGAGGGTTGAGGATGCCGATGCGATTGTGGGTTCTATCTCTTCAGCGGAAAAGCCCAAGAACGCCGTAATAGTTGGTGCCGGGTTAATCGGTATAGAGACCGCAGAAGCACTGGTACATAAGGGAATCAGCGTGGCTATAGTCGAAGCTCTAGATTGGGTGCTGCCGGCTCTCCTGGATTCCGAGATGGCTGCTTTGCTGGCAAGACATCTGGAAGCAAACGGGATAAATCTTTTACTCGGACAGAAGGTAGCCGGCTTCGAGGGAGATGGGGACGGAAAAGTACGCCATGTCCTCACCGAAAAGAGCAAAGTGCAAGCAGACCTCGTCCTGCTCGCTATCGGCGTCCGACCCGAGGTCAAGCTGGCTCGGGATGCAGGACTAACCCTTGGAGCCACAGGGGCCATCGCCGTGAATGAATATCTTCAAACAAGCGACCCCGATATCTACGCCGGCGGCGACGGCGTGGAGAACACAACCCTCATCACCGGCAATAAGGTCTATGCCCCAATGGGGTCTACTGCCAATAAACATGGCAGGATCATCGGGACCAACGTGACCGGGGGACACGAGAGCTTCCCGGGAATCACCAGCACTGCCGCTGTCAAAGCTTTTGAATTCAACATAGGTCGCACCGGGATCACCGAGAGAGAAGCACGGGAAACCGGGGCTGATGTAGTAACCGCACTGGTCCCCGCTCCCGATCGGGTTGGGGATTACCCCGGCAGCCAGCCCATCATAGTGAAGCTAGTGGCCGAGCGAGAAAGCCAGGCCATACTCGGCGGGCAGGTAATAGGAACGGGGGATGCCATTAAACGGACCGACGTACTGGCCACCGCCATTACCTTCGGCTGCAAAGCAGAGAACCTGTCCAATCTCGACCTGGGCTACTCACCCCCGTACAACTCGGCAATGGATCCACTTCATCACGCTGCCAATGTCATCATGAACAAATCATCCGGGCTGGCTAAAGCCGTGAGTCCCGCTGAGGTAAAATCCAAAATAGATAACGGCGATGATTTAATCCTCCTGGATGTCCGAAGTCCAGATGAGTGGAAGGAAGAACGCATCGAGGCCCGACAGGTGAAGAATATACCGCAGGAGAGCTTGGGAACACGAGTACAGGAGCTTGATGACAAGAAAGAGATAATCACCATTTGCCGCAGCAGCGTCAGGGCCTATCAGGCACAGAGAACACTGGAAGGGCTGGGCTTTAAGGACGTGAAGTTCATGGATGGGAGCCTTCTCGCCTGGCCCTATGAGACCGTGAGCGGTGACAGGAAGGAGGAGAAATGGTAATGGGAATAGCACGCAGGATAGCAAACAGGATATTGAACTATTGCAGCACATGCGGTGGATGCCCGATGGCAGGGCTGTCCAACATCAGGGTTAGAACGGAACAGGGCACCAACACCTGCGTGGAACAAGACCTGACAAAGCAGGGGGAGAAATCCCAATAATCAAAACAAGTCCGCTCGGGGTAAGGTGGCCGACGTCGGCCACCTTACCCCCTCTAGCCTGCGCTGTATCAACCAACCAAACGGTACACGCGACGGGTTATACACAGCATCTGAAGCACATGTGTGCTAGAATACTTTACAGGGAATGAATTGCGGGAGGTTGTGGGGAATTACCAAAGCTGAGGAGCACCTTAGTCAAAATGACCTCTGAAAGCAAAAGTGACCTACGAGACAAAATACTGGAACTTAAAAGGCAACGGAATGCCCTCATTTTGGTTCATAACTATCAGCTGGGTGAAGTCCAGGATATCGCTGATTTCCTGGGAGACTCCCTGGAGCTAAGCCAGAAGGCCGCCCAAACCGACGCCGATGTAATCGTCTTTTGTGGCGTTCACTTCATGGCCGAGACGGCTTCCATTCTATCTCCCCAAAAGACGGTCCTGCTTCCGGACATACAATCCAGCTGCCTCATGGCGGAAATGATAACCGCTGACCAGCTTCGCAAGGAGAAAGCACAACATCCAAAAGCCAAGGTCGTTTGTTATGTAAACTCCACCGCCGAGGTCAAGGCGGAAAGCGATATCTGTTGTACCTCCGCTAATGCAACGAAGGTGGTAAACAGCCTGTCATATACGGAGGAAATCATCTTCGTCCCAGATCAATACCTGGGCCATTATACATCCACCCAAACAGGCAGAGACCTGATACTCTGGCCAGGCTATTGCCCATCTCATGCCAGGATATCCGGACAGGACATCAAGAGGCTAAGGGCCGAGTATCCCAATGCAAAGGTCGTGGTTCACCCCGAGTGCAGGCCAGAGGTAATCGCCCTGGCAGATGAGGTCGGCAGCACCGCCGGCATCTGCCGTTATGCCGCACGGGATGATGTACAGGAGTTAATCGTCGGGACAGAGGTAGGAATACTCCATCGATTAAGGAAAGAAAATCCTACCAAGAGGTTTATCCCCGCCTCCGAGCAAGCGATCTGCCCACACATGAAGTTAATCACCCTGGATAAAGTTGTAAGAGCGATGGAAAACATGGAACCTGAGGTGAAAGTGCCAGAGGGAATTCGTGAGAAAGCCAGGGCAGCAGTGGAGAGGATGATGGAGGTATCGTAGGGATTTATGGCCATAAATCTCTATGTAGTATACTCTGCGTTGATAGAGACATATTCCTCGGTTAAATCACAACCCCAGGCAGTAGCCTCATTGCCCCCGAGATTAAGGCATACTCTAAAAGGCACTTCATCCCGACTCATGATCTCTTGCGCATATTGCACATCGAACTGCACAGCGCAACCTCCTTTTACGAGGCAAAGATCACCGAGGTAAAGGTCCAGCTTGCTCTCTGCCACCCCCGCCCCGCTCCTCCCCACCGCCGCCACCACCCGACCCCAATTCGGGTCCATCCCGCAAACCGCTGTCTTCACCAGAAACGATCCCGCAACCGCTCGCGCTGCCTTCCTGGCATCCTCCAAGCTCTCTGCCCCCTCGACAGTCACCTCAATAAACTTGGTCGACCCCTCTCCATCACGAGCAATACACTTCGCAAGATATGTACAAACCGCATCCAAAGCGGCTTCAAAGCGCTCCGCACCCGGCGAATCGCTCACAAGCGTGGAGTTCCCGGCCAAACCATTCGCCATAACCAGTACCATATCATTGGTGCTCGTATCGCCATCGACGGTTATCATGTTGAAGGACTTGTCCACTGAACGCCTCAGTGCCATCTGTAAGAACTCCCCGTCAACATCTGCATCGGTGGTAATGAAACAGAGCATCGTGGCCATATTAGGATGAATCATCCCCGCTCCCTTTGCCACACCACCGATCCTTACCTCCTTCCCGTCAATATCCACCGAGACCGCTACCTCTTTGGGAACCGTATCTGTGGTCATGATAGCCCGGGCAAAGTCATTCCCGCCCTGCGGGGAAACTTCAATGCGCTCGATTCCCTGCACTATTCTATCCATAGGCAAACAAGTGCCGATGACACCTGTGCTGGCAACCAGCACGTCGTCCGGGGCAACCCCGACTTTCCCTGCGGCAAGGGCAGCCATTTGCTGGGCGTCAGCATGACCCTGCTGCCCGGTACAGGTATTGGCATAGCCGCTATTCGCGACTATCGCCCGCGCTCTCCTTCGAGCTACGCGCTCCTGACACACAAGGACCGGGGCAGCCTTAACAGCGTTAGTGGTAAACACACCCGCCGTAGTACACAGTTCATCCGACCGCAATATACCCAGATCAAAAGCCCTCTCCTTATAATCCCCGATATTTGCTAGCGTAGCCCCCGCAGCAAATCCCCTGGGAGAGGTAACAGTTCCATCATTAAGGCATCTGTAAGTCATGTCTTAGACTGAATGCTGATCGCTGACGGCTGAATACTTACTAAAATGGTCGGGGTGGGCGGATTTGAACCGCCGACCTCCTGCTCCCAAAGCAGGCGCGCTAACCAGACTGCGCTACACCCCGATCCCTGATTAACTTGCCAAGATGATTAATCAATTACATATTACCAAACGAGCGTCCCATCAGCAAATGACTCTCCCACAAAAAGTGCTTTTGAGTACCAGATTTTTGCCTGCAAAAACCTCTTGACAAACGCTATATATGGGAGTATGGTAATTCCGTAACACTATATATGGTGAGAAATGCGCTGCCCATACTGCGGTTATAACGAATCCAGAGTGATTGATTCCCGAAGTACGGACCAGGGCACGAGACGACGTCGCCAGTGCCTTACATGCGGTGCACGCTTCACAACCCATGAACGACTAGATAATACCAGAATAAGTATCGTTAAGAAAGACCGCCGCCGTGAGAGCTTTGACCGCGAAAAGCTCCTGAGCGGCCTTTACAAGGCATGCGAGAAACGGCCCCTGCCAGCGGGAACTGTTGAAAAGCTGGCGGATGACATCGAATTTGAACTGCATCGCATGGGCAACAGGGAGATACCAAGCTCCCAGATAGGTGAGATGGTGATGAAACAGCTATTGAGGCTGGACCACATTGCCTATATCAGATTTGCCAGCGTCTACAGGTCCTTTGCCGATATCGGGAGCCTGAAGGAAGAGGTTGACTCTATCGCAGCCAAGCAATTACCGCTGATGTCGGAAGAGGACCATAATGTAACCACTCGCCAGTAATTCATAAGTCAACATACTGAATGAGCGTTGCTGTGAGAGCACAACACATTAGCAGGGAGAAAACACGTAAAGGACACATACTACAAAAGGGGGAACCATGGCTACAAGCAAAAACACCGCCGGAGAACGTCAATTAAAGAACCGGATCGCCAGAGCTGTTTTCTCCGCTGCTGAGAACGCCGGCATAGCTGATGTACAATTGCTGGAACAAATGACTCAACAGGTTATTGAACGCCTGAAACGAGATGGCCCGTCGCCGCGGGCATTGCCTGGCATGGAAGATCTGGTCCCCACGAAGACCACAGACCTCAATGTCTCGGAAAGCGAGATACAGGCCAAGGTAAAGCAAGTGCTCGCGGAGATATCCCTGGCACACGTCAAGAAACAACCCTCAAAGGCAGAAAGGCCTGCGGAGGGCAAAGCAATCAAACAGGAAATCGAGCTATCGGACAACGCCAGGGTGGTGCTGGAACGCAGATATCTCAGGAAAGACAGCGATGGCCAGCCAGCGGAAACGCCTGAGGAGCTGTTCCAGCGTGTGGCACACCATATTGCCTCCGCAGAGACAATATACGACTCTCAGGCCGATGCAGCCACCCGGGAAGAGGAGTTCTATCAGGTCATGGCCAACATGGAATTCCTGCCCAACTCCCCTACCCTTATGAATGCAGGGCGTGAGCTGGGACAGCTCTCCGCCTGCTTCGTGCTCCCCGTCGATGATTCCATGGACTCCATCTTCGATGCGGTGAAGAACACGGCAATGATACACAAGAGCGGAGGAGGCACCGGCTTCTCATTTTCCCGGATTCGTCCCGAAAATGACCGGGTAGGGTCCACTGGCGGTGTAGCCAGCGGCCCCGTGTCCTTTATCAAGACCTTCGACGCAACCACCGACGTGATAAAACAGGGTGGAATGCGCCGCGGAGCCAACATGGGCATACTGAATGTCGACCATCCCGACATCATGCATTTCATCACTGCCAAGGAGAAATCAGAGGCCCTGAACAATTTCAACATCTCCGTCGCTGCCACACAAACCTTCATGAAAGCTGTTGAAGAAGATATAGACTATGAACTCATAAACCCCAGGACAAAAGAACCAGCAGGCACTCTCAACGCCAGAGATGTGTTCGATAGAATAGTCGACGGGGCATGGCGCAACGGGGAGCCAGGACTCGTATTCCTGGATTTAATCAACAGGGACAACCCTACTCCCCATCTCGGGCAAATAGAGAGCACCAATCCCTGCGGCGAACAACCACTCCTGCCATTCGAGAGCTGTAACCTCGGCTCCATCAACCTCTCCAAAATGATCGGCGAGGACAATGGTTCCCCCACAATCGATTGGGAGAAACTGGAACGCGTGGTAATCACCTGCGTTCGATTCCTCGATAACGTGATAGACGTGAACGAGTTCCCCTTGCAGGAAATCGCGGACAAGACAAGAGCTACACGCAAGATCGGACTCGGGGTCATGGGCTTTGCCGATATGCTCATCAGGCTAGGTATCCCGTACGACAGCGATGAGGCCCTGCAAACAGGCGAGGACATCATATCTTTCGTCGAAGAGAAATCAACTGAAGCCTCGGTCAGACTGGCAGAGGAAAGAGGCGTTTTCCCTGCCTTCAAAGACAGCGTCTACGATAAAGGGAAGAAACGTTCTTTGCGCGTACGGAACGCCACTCGCACCACCATCGCTCCAACCGGCACATTGAGTATTATCGCCGGGTGTTCCAGTGGCATTGAGCCTATCTTCGCCCTCAGTTTCTTCAGGAACATACTGGATAAGGACAAATTAGTGGAAGTAAACCCCATCTTCGAGGACGTGGCAAAGAAGGAGAATTTTTACAGCGACGAGCTTATGGAAACCCTGGCTGAGACGGGAAGAGTGCGAGGGATGGAGGAAATACCTGAATGGGTGCAAAGAGTGTTTGCCACATCCCACGATATAAGTCCGGAATGGCATGTGAAGATGCAGGCAGCATTCCAGCGGCACACGGACAACGCGGTTTCCAAGACCATTAACTTTCCACAGGATGCCACCCGCGAAGATGTGGCAAATGCCTACCTCCTTGCCTATAAGGAGGGTTGTAAAGGGATAACCATCTATCGCGATAGGAGTCGTGATGAGCAGGTCCTATCGATAGGTGGCGAGGAGACGGAGTCGGAAGAGGACCGCGGCAAGATGCAGCCGAGGGAAAGGCCAGCCGTCACATATGGGGCTACGGAAAAGGTTACGACAGGCTGCGGGAACATCTACGTTACCGTCAATTCAGATGAGAGAGGAATATGCGAGGTCTTTGCCAGCCTGGGCAAATCAGGCGGGTGCGCATCAGCACAGCTTGAGGCCATCGGCAAGCTTATCTCCATGTCGCTCAGGGCAGGCATGAGCGTTGAGGCCGTAGTAAAGAACCTGAAGGGGATACGCTGTCCCTCAATCGCGTGGCATGAAGGCCATGCCATTCTCTCCTGCCCCGACGCTATCGGGGGCGTCCTTGAGCGTCACCTCAACAGCCCACCCCTGTCTCCTCTCACCTCCGGATCAGAGGAAGCGACCGATGAATTTGAGACAGTGGGCCACAATGGAAACGGAAAAGAAGATCAAATGGATCTGGGTGATGAGGTAGGAGGTGGGCAGTGCCCCGAATGTGGCAGTCCTCTGGTATATCAGGAGGGATGCCACATCTGCTATGCGTGCGGATATACCAAATGTAGTTAAAAGGATGGTCCGCCTTCGGCGGACCATCCGTCTCTTAGACCACAGGCGTCATTGTCAGAAGCTCTTTGGCAATCTCCGGATATTGAGCTATAAACAATAGCTCATCGTCAACCAGCGGTTTGTGTGCTACCACATTCGCGTACCGTGCCAATTCCAGAACCCTGTTTGCCTCCTCGGGGCTTTCAAAGGTCACGCCCAAATCCTCCATAACATGCGTAAATCCGGATTTCCCTGTATATTCACCAGATAGTATCTCCCTGCCAGTCTCAACTATCTCAGGTTCACCACGACCCAGTTCCTCGTACTCGTACAATTCGTAATTTTCACGATCCTTCAACACCCCATCCGCATGAATGCCCGAAGCATGCGCAAAGGCATTGGCACCAACCCCCGGATGGTTCATGGGGATAGGCACATCAAAGGCATAGCTAGCGTACTTGCAGATCTTCCAGGACTTCGAGAGATCAACATCCATACCGAACTCATATCTCTGCATGTCCTTCGCTTTCTTGAGTGCCAGGATCACAGCCACCAGATCAGCATTCCCCGCTCTCTCCCCAATCCCGTTTATCGTCGTGTTTATATAGGCATCCTGTCCCCCGTCAACAATGCCCATTGCCCCGGTTATGGAATTAGCCACCGCCATCCCTAAATCACCATGACAGTGCGTCTCAATAGCCATGCCCACTTCCTCAGCCAGTCTTTTGCAGCTATCGTACATGCTGAATGGATTCTCATATCCAAGCGTATCACAATAGCGGAATCTGTCCGCTCCATGTTCCTTCACCTTCGAAGCAAAACGAATCAGGAAATCGATATCCGTTCTGGAAGCGTCTTCAGCGTTGACCCCAACCGTCTCAGCGCCATGGTCTTTGGCAGCATCCACAGCCTCGCATGCCATATTGAGTATGTCTTCCCTTGTCCTGCTGCCCGCGAACTTGCCTTGCACCATCTGCTCGGATGTGGAAATGGAAACGTTAAGATGTTTGATGTTGGGCACAAGCTCATACGTCTTTTCAATATCCTGTGTCTGAGCCCTTACCCATCCTTCCAGTCTCATGGGCTGCAGAACTCCCATCTCGGCCAGCCTGAGATTAGCCCTCAGATAGTTGGACTCATGCAAGGTGGTCGGAAACCCAAATTCACTCTGAAACATGCCCATCTCGTTCAGGCGAACGTTTATCAAAGTCTTGGCAAGCTTGGATAGGCCAAGCCTGGCTGTTTGAACTCCATCACGGTTGGTTACATCGATCAGATAGATCTTTCCCATTCTTTACCTCCCTGGATTGAGCCTGTTTGTCTACTCCACTCAACCTCTTAGCGTATGGATAGTATATCTAGCAAACGGCATAAAATCAAGACGGAGTTATTGATATATACTTGATTTCAAGTTAACGGCGCGTTAAAATAGTAAGGCCTTTTGTAAAGTAAGAGAAGGCATCTAAAAAGAAATGATCAAGACCTGCGATAAAGGGGCACAGACGTTTCTTACAATAGTGTTGTTAAACGTTTTCTCACATGCTTTGAGAGAGCGAATAAAACTCCCCACGGGATCATCCGCGGGGAATTTTTATATCCCCTATTCCTGAGAGTAAAATAGCAACGAAAATGGATGAGCAAGCGACAAAAAGCCAAATAGAAGGAGGACTCTAAATGGAAAAACAGGTGGTGGGGTTTTCTGATGTGGGCAAGGGGGATTTACTTTTAGTAGGTGGAAAAGGGGCAAATCTCGGCGAGATGGTCAGATCCGGCATTCCCGTACCACCGGGATTTATCGTCACCACAGAGTCATTTTTTCGTTTCATGGAAGAATCCAGCCTAAAGGAAAAGATTAACAGTGTCCTGTCCAACCTTGATCCTAATGACAGCGACCGATTATATGAAGTTGCTTCCCAAGTCAAAAAGTGGATTTCGGAAGCCAAGATGCCCGAAGATATCTCCCAGAAGATTGCAAATGCCTACGAGAGACAGGCGGGATTGGTAGCTGTGCGCTCATCAGCTACTGCCGAGGACCTGGGAACAGCCTCCTTCGCCGGACAGCAGCGGACATTTCTCAATGTCGAGGGAACACAGCAGGTTATTCAAGCGGTTCAGGAATGTTGGGCTTCACTATTTGAGCCAAGAGCTATATTTTATCGAGCTGAACAAAACATCGACCACCTCAGTGTAGGGATAGCTGTCCCTGTCCAGAGAATGGTTCAATCAAATACCTCTGGAGTTATGTTTACTATAGACCCGGTCACCGGCACGAAAAGGATAATGATTGAGGCGGTCTATGGTCTGGGCGAATCGATCGTATCCGGAAATGTGACCCCGGACATGTACCTGGTAGACAGAATAGACTTCACAATCCTCCACAAGGAGACCGCCACGCAAGAGTGGCAGCTGGTCAAGGATACCAACCAAGGCCATTTCGAGGACGCCAACATAGAAATGGCAGTGCCCAAAGAAAAACAAAGCGAGCAGAAAATAAGCGATGATATCATAGTGGCCCTCGCCAAGATCGGAAGGCGAATAGAAAAGCATTACAAAGCCCCCCAGGACATCGAATGGGCCATGGAGAACGGCAAACTCTATGTGGTCCAGACACGTCCAATAACTACAACGGATTCCGTCAAAGCTAAAACAGATACGGAGGAAGTGATCAATTCTCCCCTGTTGCTAAGCGGCTCCCCGGCAAGCCCTGGAATAGGGTCTGGCCATGTTAAGATCATCTCCGATGTTTCGGAGACAGGGAAACTCAATAAGGGTGAAGTCCTGGTGGCCGAAATGACCAATCCGGACTATGTTCCAGCCATGAAAAGGGCATCTGCTATCGTTACCGAACGTGGGGGAAGGACCTGCCATGCAGCCATTGTGAGCAGGGAACTGGGCGTCCCCTGCGTGGTAGGGGCCGAGAAAGCCACTACCGCGTTAAAAGATGGCCAGGGAATCACCGTGGACGGTTCCAGTGGCAATGTGTACGAAGGAATAAGAAAGCCAAAGAAAAAAGGCGCTTCCACTACCTCTCGCGGTTCGAAAGTTAAGACCAAAACCAAGCTCTATGTTAATTGTGCTGAGCCAGAACTGGCGGAGGATGTGGCAGCCCGCAATGTGGACGGAATCGGTCTCCTGCGAGCGGAATTCATGATCGCACAAATCGGGATGCACCCCAGTTTCCTCCTCAGGGAAGGGCGGGAGGAGGAATTTATCGACCAATTAGCCGAGGGACTTATGCTTTTTGCCAAAGCATTCAATCCACGACCGGTGGTTTATCGAACTACGGACTTTAAAACAAACGAGTATCGCAATCTCATGGGAGGAAAGGAATTCGAGGACATAGAGGAAAATCCCATGATCGGATACAGGGGATGCTCTCGATACGTAAGCAGAATTGAAAGCTTCAAACTGGAACTGGCAGCTATCAGGAAAGTGCGACGGGAATACAAAAACCTCTGGGTCATGCTCCCATTTGTACGTACGGTGAGCGAACTCATCTCGACAAAGAACATCCTGGGAGAAGCTGGAATGATTTCCTCGGACGATTTCAAGATCTGGATGATGGCGGAAATACCCTCGAATGTTTTCCTCATCGACCAATTTGTTGACGCGGGCATAGATGGGGTATCTATCGGATCCAATGATTTGACGCAGCTCGTTCTCGGCGTCGACCGCGATAATTCCCGGATAGCGGACATATTTGATGAGCTGGACGATGCCGTGCTCATGGCCGTGGAGAGGATAGTAAGAGCTACTACTGCCAGAGGTCTCACATGCTCAATCTGCGGTCAAGCCCCTTCATTCTACCCTGAATTGACAGAACGCCTGGTGCGATGGGGTATAACCTCGATATCAGTTAACGCTGACATGATTGAGCAGACGCGGGAAATTATCGCCGATGTCGAAAACTCGATCAAATAAATTGCTGTTGTAATGTTTGACATACTCAGATATAATTGCTATCGAGGCCCCGAGGGAGTATGGATCGTTCCGTTCGAGAGCGGTTGGAGGAACGCGAGGAAAGCCTTTCCCCCTATGCAGCAAAGAGCAAATTTGCACACAGGGATAGGTATGAGGAGCCATGTCCTGTACGCACTGAGTTCCAGCGAGACAGAGACCGGATAATTCACTCCAAAGCATTTCGTCGATTAAAACATAAGACGCAGGTCTTCATTGCTCCTCTGGGCGACCATTACGTTACAAGGCTTACACATACTCTTGAAGTTGCTCAGATCGCCCGCACCATAGCCAGGGCACTAAACCTCAACGAAGACCTCGAAGAGGCTATCAGCCTGGGGCATGACCTTGGCCACACTCCCTTTGGCCACGTTGGAGAAGAGGTCCTTGATGAACTGTTCCCCAACGGATTCAGACATAACGAACAAAGCCTGAGAGTTGTACAAGTGTTGGAGAAAGATGGCCAGGGACTGAATCTTACACGGGAAGTCCGCGAAGGCATACTGAAGCATTCAAAATCCAGGGAAAGCATACTCGGAGAAAACTGGGAAACATCTAGCACCCTGGAGGGGCAGATCTGCAAGTTGGCAGACACCATCGCTTATATAAACCACGACATCGGCGATGCGATAAGGGCGGGAGTGATAACTGTTGAGGACTTACCGACCTCAGCAATCAGGGCTTTAGGGGAATCACACAGAGAGAGGATTAATACCCTGGTCACAGACGTCATATATCATTCCTGGGCGGCAACCGGTTTAGAGGATCAGAATGGTTATCCATGTATCTCTATGAGTCCCAAGGTCCTTGAACCAATGAACATCTTACGAGATTTCCTTTTTGAGAGAGTCTATACTATTCGTTCTATGAGGGAAGAGACGGAAAGGGCAAGAGAAGTTGTTCGACACCTGTATTGCTTCTACACTCAGAACCCAACCATGCTTCCGGAGGAGTTCCCCAAAACCGAGGGGAAAATCGAGCGAGCAGCGGTAGACTATATCGCCGGCATGACAGATCAATACGCGCTTCGTATAGCGCAAGAGGTAACAAGATGAGCACCGCTGACGAGGTAAAGCAAAGATTAGACGTAGTTGAAGTTATATCGGACTACATAAGCCTCCAGAAATCAGGGCGCAATTACAGGGGATTGTGCCCTTTCCATACTGAGAAGACTCCCTCATTCTTCGTCTTCCCCGACCGGCAAAGCTGGAGATGTTTTGGCTGTGGCGTTGGCGGAGACGTTATTTCGTTCGTCATGAAACAGGAAGGCTTGGACTTCGGCTCAGCTCTTAGGAACCTTGCCCAGCGAGCTGGCGTACCCATAACCGATAAAAAGGCCAAGTCACAGGAAAGCGAGCAAACCCAGAAGCTCTACCGCATAAACGAAGCCGCCGCTCAGTACTATCATCAACTGCTCCTCGACTCTTCAGCGGCCCGTACAGCGAGAGAGTATGTCAAGAAGCGAGAGCTATTGGAGGAAACAGTACAGGAATTCCAGCTGGGTTTCAGCCTAGATGAATGGGACGCCCTGAAGCAGCACCTTAGAGGTCAGGGATACAGCGAAAAAGACCTCGTGGATGCAGGGCTTCTCGTGCAGAAGGAGAACCGTACATACGACCGGTTCCGCGGGCGTTTGATGTTCCCCATAACGGACAGCAGCGGGCGAGTTACAGGCTTTGGGGCGCGAGCACTCGACGATTCACAGCCCAAATACCTAAACTCCGCCGAGAGTCCGATTTTCAGCAAGAGCCACATACTTTACGGGATCGACCGTGCAAAAGAACATATACGACGAGAAGGGAAGGTTATAATCGTCGAAGGTTACATGGATGCTCTAGCTGCGCATCAGAATGGGTTCCGCAACGTGGTTGCGTCCATGGGCACTGCGCTTACCGAAGCACAGGTCGCCATGCTTAAAGGTCTTACCACACATATTTGTCTCGCGCTCGATCCTGATGCAGCAGGTGATGCCGCTACCCTCAGGGGAATTGAGATATGCCGGCAGGCTCTGACCCAAAAAACCCGTCAAACCCCGAACTGGCTGGGCTCTTCCCAATCCTCTGCCAGGATCGACATCGTTTCACTACCCGCGGGGAAAGATCCTGACCAGATGATCAGAGAACAGCCAGACGAATGGCAGAGGTTATCCGAGGAAGCCGAGCCACTGATGGATTATCTGATGGCTATTACCACTCAGAAGTTCGATCTGTCCAGGACAGAAGGAAAATCCCACGCAAGCGAGCAATTACTGCCCCTGATATCCGAGATGAACGACAGCGTTGAACGAGAGGTTTACCTCGGCAAGTTATCACAGATGGTAGGACTGACGGAAAGAACCCTGGCGGGCATGGCAGCCCGTATGCAGCCAGCCAGGAAGGGCAAGGCCAAACAACCTGACACACGGTATACATCAGGATATGGAGGAGACCGCTTGGAGGAGTACTGTCTTTACCTGCTACTCACATATCCTGGGCTG
Source organism: Dehalococcoidia bacterium (assembly GCA_046545575.1). GTDB lineage: Bacteria > Chloroflexota > Dehalococcoidia > SZUA-161 > SpSt-899 > JAGXOF01. The sequence goes on along the minus strand of JBKGZM010000002.1, from coordinate 31,544 downwards.
AGGGCTATGGCCAGCGACATATCGCCGGAGCATTTCGAGCGTAGCGAGAACAGGGAGATCTTTATCGCCTGGTCCGCCTGTGGTCCGCCGGAAGAGAGCGAAAACGACAAGGACATCCGGGAACACATCGATGCCGCTCTGCATGAACACCTTCAAAAGATCATCGATAAAGAGCAACCGGCTCTGGGGCAAAAAGACCAGGAGAAAGCATTAACCGATTGCATCAATCGTTTAGAGACCCGGAGCATCCGGTCACGTCTCGTCTACGAAGCGGAGTGTGCACTGGAAGAAAGCGATGACTCTTCGGAAAAGTCGGAACGGTTAGCGGAGCTCCAACGCCAATATACCTCATTTGACCGGCAATGAGATCGGGGGAAAGAATGGAAGGTCCAGAGGAGAAACACCAACAAAAACCGGAATACGATCCTCCCAAGGCAGATGTGGGCGATCCAGCTCCTGATGATGTCACAGGCTCTGAAGAAGATAAGCCTCATCGAGAAGAAGCCCCCGCTGTACTGCCTAACGATATAGAGGAAATCGAGCATAGTGAGCATGAACTCGAAGACAAAGGGGTCGAAGAGTGGATAGATGCAGCGTCAATGGTAAGCAAAATTGAGGGGAAAGAAGCTGAACTGGAGGAACTTGACCTTGACGAACCTCACCTGGAACTGGAGGAGATGATCGATGATCCAGTGCGGATGTATCTTCGGGAAATGGGTCAGGTTCCCTTATTGAATGCACATAATGAGAAAATACTGGCACGGAAGATGGACGAAAGCAAACACGTCCAATACGTCGATCGGCTATTGCGTGAGCAAAAGGGAACAACTCCCTCTGCTGTCGGCATCATGGAATGGATGCTGCAGGAAATCGGCAAAGCCCTGGAATTCATCGATGTCTTGAGGGATGAACTGGATATATCTGCTGAGACGTCCATTGCAGAAACACTTTACCACCCCAGTTTGCAGGATGCGCTGGATGGAGAGATAAATCGCCGCCTCATAATGGCAGTAGCCAATATAGCCCATACCTCCATGGATTCCATAGAGAACACCTTGGTAAACCTCTCACTGGATTGCAGTATCCTCCCCCACGACTTAATATACTCTCTTGAGGGACAGGACCTGCTTCAAAAGCTCAGTGACCCAGAGTACAAAGACAAGATACGTGAAATGGTAGCTCCCTATCAGGGAGAATTCCTCGCCCACCTCGATACTGTGAAGGAGGAAGGCAGGAAAGCGAAACAACATCTGACCGAGGCAAACCTCCGTCTGGTTGTGAGTATCGCCAAGAAATACATAGGTAGGGGTATGTCGCTTCTGGACCTCGTACAGGAGGGAAACATAGGCCTTATCAGGGCTGTGGAGAAATTCGATTACAGAAGAGGGTACAAGTTCAGTACGTACGCGACCTGGTGGATACGGCAGGCTATAACCAGGGCTATTGCGGATCAGGCACGAACCATCAGAATACCTGTCCACATGGTGGAAACCATCAACAAGCTAATGCGAGTAAGCCGCGTTCTGGCTCAGGAATACGGGAGGGAACCCACTGCCCGCGAGATAGCCAAGGAAATGAACATATCATCCGACAAAGTGGAAGAGATATTCAGAATGACTCAGGAACCGATCTCTCTGGAAACCCCGATCGGAGAGGACAGAGACACGCAGCTCAGCGACTTCATAGAGGATACAAAAGCCACTCCCACTGACGTGGCCTCACATTTACTTCTCAAAGAACAATTTGAGCAGGTCCTCAACGAACTCACCGAACGCGAGCGTAAAGTACTTCGCTTGAGGTTCGGTCTTGAAGATGGTCGCAACCGCACTCTCGAAGAGGTAGGGCACGAGTTCGACGTTACGCGCGAACGCATACGCCAAATCGAAGCAAAAGCCCTACGAAGGCTTCACAATCCTCAATTTTCCCAAAAGCTAAAAGATTACCTTGAGTGAGATTTAATGTGCTCGGTTAGTTCTCACTGAGCCATTGATAATGGGCTCATTGACGTAGATATCACCATTCCTGACCTTTATGTTAAAGCCACATTCAGGATTGGTGCAAACCCACGCCTTATAATGTACAGGTGCTGCTTCCCGTCCACCATAATCTGATAAGGGGACAAGATCACCCTGTTGGCACTTCTGACATTTCGGAAAGACGAATTGATCCACAATACCACCTCCACCAAAATTAACAGCCTCAGTATATCGTACTTGATTCCATTTTACAAGAGGCGTTGGAGGTCGATTACCGTGACTGTAGCCAAGGACGGCTATTCGCTTTCCTCGGCTGCCTTCACCCTCTGACTTGCTCGCTTGCTATATGCCCGTATAATATCATGCCTGCGTAACACCCCAAGTAAGTACGCCGGATCATCACGGTCCACCACAGGGATGCGGCCATAGTCCTTTTCAGAGGCCCGTAGTACCTCATGGAGAGATTGATCTAGATATGCCACAAAAGGCTCTCTTGTGGCAATGTCGCCCACAGTGACATTTCTCTTACCCGCCCGTATAGCAGACTCCAAATCCGCAAGGGTCACTACCCCAACCAGTCCTCCCTCCCCGTTAACAACGGGAAAGCCATGATGACCGGTAGCCTGCAAGCTCTTACGCAGTTCCTCAAGGGTCATGGTGGAGGACACAGTGGGGAAGTCAGGACTCATTACCTCGGAGACAGTGATGTTCGCCATCAGCTCCTCTTCCATCTCTTCACGGTAAAGGGACATCATCTTCCCCTTCGGGAAATCTATCTCATCAATGAAATACTCGTTGAAGTCCAGGCGTGAGGACAGTTCAACATGCTCAATAGAATCAGCAAGCTCATTGGCAAGGCGCCAGTACTCCTTTGACAACAGGACCATAGATGCTCCTGTGCTTGCCGCATTCCCCAATGAACTAACGCGCCCTCGATCGACCATAGGTATAAGGCCAATGCGCATGGCACTATTAGGATTGACATAGTTGCCCAATGCCCCAGCCAGATATACCTGATGAATGTCCTCAACCCCTATACCCATCTCATCCATCAAAGTCTTTGTACCAGCGGCGATAGCTCCCTTGGCCAATTGAAGTTCGCGCACGTCCTTTTGGGTCAGGTAAACTGGCTTGCCGTTATAGCTTTCCTCAGCAGAGGCCACCAGGAAATCATTGACCCCTGACTCGTTCTTGATAACCCTTGAACTCAAAGCATCCGCTACCTTTACTTGTGGAGGCTGAACAAGCCCCTCGCTATCTATGACTCCTAACTCCAGCAACACCGCGACCAGTTCCACCAAACCGCTTCCACAAATCCCCTTTGGCCTTATATTGCCGATAACCTGATAATGAAGGTCCCCCTCTTCGAAGCTTACCGCCTCAATCGCCCCCGCAGCAGCAATCATCCCGAAAGAAATCCTCGCCCCCTCAAGGGCAGGGCCCGCAGCTGCAGAACATGTCATCATTCTCTCCTTATTGCCGAGAAATATCTCGCCATTTGTTCCAAAATCCATAGCGAGGATGATTTCTTCTTCCTGTTCAGCGGCCTCGGAAGCAATGATGACACCTATGTGATCCCCGCCTATGTAACCCGACTTGGCTGGCATCATATAAAACAGAGCCTCCGGATTCAATTTCAGTCCTACATCCGAAGCCCTCAGGATAAGGCCATCGGTAACGACCGGGGCAAACGGGGCCTCAGCAATGCCTGACGGGTCCAGCTTGAGGAGCAGGTGTTGCATTGTGGTATTGCCGGCAGCAACAGCGATGAAGACCCCGTTCGGGTCAATATCAGCAGTCTTAAACAAACGCTCGGTTATATGATTCAGGTTCTCAATCAGAATCTGATATAAATTCTCCAAACCATTGGGGTGTTCCTTCACATACTGGTGACGACTGATTACATCCGTACCATACTTGCTCTGGTCATTGAGACGGGAGACCACCGCCACCTCGATTCCGTCTACCAGATTGACAAGCTTCCCCACGAGAGTGGTTGTTCCAATGTCGAAAACCAGGCCGTAGAGTGAGTGCATTTCTTCCAATTCCTGCCACGTTATCAGCTGAGTCCCGTGAAGCACAGCCGCTCCCCGAAACTCGCTTTCCTTCATCATCTCCGGCAAGGCACGAAGACAATACAGAGAAGCCCGAAGGTTCTTGTACTCGGGGCCAAGCGCACGTTTCACCAGCTCAAAATTGGAAACACCTTCATCCTGTGAACTCCATGGAATGGTTATAAAGCGCTCATCGAGAAGTGGATCAATGCTAAACTGAGGGCGATAGCCGGTTTGCAGAATTTGGGAAAACTCCGTCTCGGATTCGGGCTCACTGATGTAGACCACCAGGTCTTTATCCACAGTAGTTCGACAGGCAAGCCGAACTCCTTCCTCTATCTCGGTTTCATCCAGGAACTTCTTTTCCTCCTCCGTGGGACCACCGATAGCAGAGACGATCTTGACCTTACATTTGCCACACCTCCCCAGACCTCCACACTCGCCCAGTTTTATGCCAGCATCCCGTAACGCCTCCCAGATGGTCTCCCCATCCCGAACCTTCAGCCACAGGTCATCAGGCAATACATTTAGCGAGAAATGCCTGGCTTTCTGTTTCCCCGCCTGCGCCGATTTGGGAGCATGTCTCCCTTTCTGCTCAGGGTTTTGTTGCTTTGACTCTTCCATTCTGTCCCCCAAGACTTCTCACATGGTACCATATTGCCTTGATAAGCTCTCGCTCCAAGTACGAGTAATCCGCGTCCATAATCTCCAGCGACAAACTTAAGAATTCAGCCAATCTACAGGCCTTAGGAATCAAATCCGGGTCGGCTGGTTGACGCACATACAGAATAGTCTGATAATGCTGAAACAAACATTCTTTCATCTCCTCGTCATAGAGTTCCAGCGGTACTGCACAGTACTCCTCAAAATTCTCCAGCAGACATCTCTCAAGGAAGTATGTTCCTGCCGTCTTATCAAGTGCTTGCAAAAATCGTGGGGTACCCAGGAGCATTTCATAGCAGCAACTCCCAGGTACCTTTAGAACCCCGAGTTCTTCACAGAAGTAATCTATCCCGGGGAAACAATCGCCGTACAAACATATAACCCGTTCGCCTCTCTGGTGAGCATTCGCGATTTCTTCAGACAGCCGGTCTCTTAAATCATGAGGGCGAAAATGCAAATTGGCCGGCAGGTAAGTGAGGCGCACAGTGCGGCGTCTTTTCCTGCTGATACCGAGGTAATCGAGTGCTGGTTTGAAAACAGCGCAGGCAATAATTCGCGTGACATTGGTTTTATTGGACATCATCCCACTTCCAGGCAATCATCCCCCAGAGTTCAGCTCGTAGAAGCCAGTGGGCCAATTATTTATCAGTCCTCACCGACTGTTCGCTGAAGACTATTCTACTGATTAAAGAAGCCGACTGCCTGGGAAGTTTTTTTTTATCTCTGAGATTATATCGGGGTCCAGGAGCCCTTCCTGCCCTTTCATTAAAATATCCTGAACCTGCTCATGAGCACGGATTAGCATACCTGGCCGGCCATTCTCCTCCCAGATATCAAAATTACAGCGAACACGGAGGTTAGGATAGAAGAATTCTTCCATCATGTGATCAATAGTATGATCCTCGGCTATGAAGTTCCCTCTAGGCCCAACGCTCTCAATGACATCAAAGGCCAAAGTGCCCTCGTCTACTTTGGTGCCCGCCAGCAGGCGGTGAACCATGCCAATGAATTCATTATCCATCACATACTGTTCATATGAGATCGAATTCCCCGAATCAAGCATGCCTGCTGTTAGATGAATTAAGTCGGCTCCTGCCGAGGCAACCATCAGCGTGGAAACGCTCTTTTCAAACCCGGCCTGGATGTCCGGTCTTTTAGCCTCAGTAAGCCCTGCTGTAGGGTAACATGGGAGCTCATAGAGCTTGGCCAACTGAACCGCTGCGGTATTCATCATTGCCATTTCCACTGAGCCCATAGAGAACTCCATATTGCGCAAGTCCATGGTTGTAGGCACAGCGCCATAGGCTACCTTTGCCCCCGGAGCAAGCACCTGGCTTATTGCTATCCCCGCCAATGCCTCAGCATGCATCTGGGCTAGAGTTCCAGCAAGAGTCGCGGGAGCCGTAGCTCCCGCAATTGGCGCAGGGTCCCACATTACCGGAACACCATGATTAACACAGAACTCGAGGATCTCCAGGGTATTCTGGTCCACAGTCAACGGACTTATAGGATTGGCCATCACCGACACTAATGGTCTTTGCTTGAACTGGTCTTCACCACCAGCAATTATGCTTACAAGGTCCCACATTTGCTGTGCACCATGCAAGTCATCGCAGCCCCCCAGAACATGCTTGGTGGTATAATTGAGGGCATAATAGAAATCAAGCAGATGATAGTTCACCGGCTTTATATCATGGGCCTGGCAGGGAATCACATAAAAGCTGATATTGTCGAGGCTGTTTACTAACATAGCAGCATTAGCCACGTCCCGAAGCAATGTCAGGCGATATCCTCCCGTCCCCATGTCCAGAATGCGGAATACCCGTCCACCGTTGCCGACGTAAACACTACCCGCCCCAAGATGGAGGTCATTCTTCCCATCCCGGGAATAAAGCGTAAAACTGGATGGGGCTTTGCCCAAGAGCTCATCCAACAAATCCTGACCAAACCGGATCATCTGGTTTTCATAATCAACCTCAACTCCCGCTTTTTGAAGCACATTCAAGAACTTACTCCCCTCACTGCTAAGCACCTTTATCCCTATGCTTTCCAGAATACGCCGTCCGGTTTGGTCTATCTGCTTTACCTTATCAGACGAAAGCAGCAGATTCTGCGGCGGAAACGTGTTCATCTCCATCCCAATCCTCCTGAGATCATCCTAATAACTGCTATTTTTACCCTTTCACGATTTGGTCAATTTCCTTGATTATTTTGTCAGACTTGGGTTCCACCTTATGCTCAGAGAGTATCCGCTCCGCCTCTTTGTTGCACCTCTGGTACATATCCATGCTCCCTGCCTCCTTCCACGCATCGTAACGGGAGCGATCCATGAGAGCGGGTATAAACTGCGCCTTCATAAAATTATCAAAGGTGTGGTCATCCATGAGGAAGATCGAGCCCTGGCCACCGCTAACTACCCTTTCCAATGCCTCAAGAGCCAGCGTTTCCTTATTGACAGGTATGCCACCGGTAAAGAACTTGCTCATTCCTATCAATTCATTGGCCATGGTCACCATCTCCAGCGAAGAAGTTGTTCCATATTCAAGGAACCCGACATCGTGAATGAGATTGGAACGGGAGAGCATGGCGGTGACAATGGAAAACATCGCCTCCGCTCCTGCCTGGGCATCCACAACTTTCGCATCTGAGGCCCCAGCAAATGCCCAAATGGGCAAACCGTATATCTCGTCGCGCATATCGGCCAGTGCCGCTTGTGTCAGGCTCCACTCGGGGCCACCGTAGGAAACCACCGTGGACTTCATATCCAGAATGCTGACATTAGGACCAAACAGGAAAGGTGAGCCTTTCCCAGCTAGCTGATGCACAACTAGTCCCACAAGGTTTTCAGCGATCCCCATAGCCAGAGAACCGGCAAGGGTAACGGGCCCTCCGCTTCCTGCATTGGAGCCAGAGGGCAAACAAATAGGAACTCGCTTCTCAGCACAAAATATAAGTTTCTCCATTACATTCTCGGGAAAGTGCAACGGACTGATGGCTTCTGAGTAATTGAGAATAAAAGGCTTCTTTTGAAGTTGCTCCTCACCTCCAACAACACTACAGGCAATATCATATATCCTCGGTATATCCTTCCCGCTATCAGCGATAAAGACGATAGGCTTATTGGTATTCTTAACCATCTCCCCAAAGACATAGATATAGATCTCCTCGATAGGAACATCCTCGGGATTGGCCATAGACATGGCAAAATCCATATTCTCAAGACCATCCACCAGCTTGGCAAAGTTGGCAGCGTCCTCCAAGACAGCCCTCCTGCGTTCGCCACTCTTGAGGTCCAGAGTGAACGTCGCATCCGAGCCCGTGCCATAGAAAGGATTCCCATCCACAAGGGGCATGGTCTTGTTACCAAGCTGATCATAAAGAGCAATTTGCCTTGGCGCTGATTTCAAAGCCTCTTCCGCAAGATATGCCGGCATGTTAACCCAGTCACCCGATACCTTACAACCAGCATCGGCCAACATTTCCCGTGCACCAGGGTGATCCATCCTGAACCCCGTCTTCTCCACGATCTCTAACGCAGCAGTGTGAATCGACCACGCCTGTTCAGAACTCAAAACCTTCAATCGGGGCTGGAAGGTATTAATCCCCATCGGTTCCATAGCCTACCTCCTTTCGTATCAGTTGAGCCTATCAACTAATACCCAGCATTTGCTTAACTTTGGTCACTGCGGAACCAGCGTCAGAGGCATATCCGTCCGCTTTGATCTCCTGCGCATACTTATCGGTAACGGGAGCACCTCCAATTATCACCTTGAAGTTCCCCCTGATCCCGGCCTCCTGAAAAGCCTCAACGGTCCTGGACATCGAGGGCATGGTAGTGGAAAGCAAAGCCGACATGCCCACAATGTCCGGTTCTATCTCCTGGGCCTTTTGCACAAACTTATCGGGCGCAATGTCCACCCCAAGGTCAGTTATAGTAAAGCCAGCTCCCTCCAGCATCATGGAAACCAGGTTCTTGCCAATGTCATGCAAGTCACCCTTAACAGTGCCCATGAGTATCTTCCCCTTGGTTGTAACATCACCCTCTTTGAAATACGGCTTAAGTAAATCCATAGCCCCTTGCATCGTCTTGGCAGACCGCAGCATCTGGGGAACAAAAATGGTACCTTTGGAGAACCTATCGCCCACCTCATCCATAGCGGCGATCAAGCCATTATCAATGATCTCCTGCACCCCGCTGCCAGCATCTAAGGCTTTCTGCGTCTCGGTGATGGCTCCGTTTTTGTCCCCTTTGACAACGGCATCAAACAGTGCGCTAAAATCACCCATGTTGACCTCCTTTCATTCGCTTTTAATAGCTGATCAGTTAGAAGTCCAACTGTCAACCCATAATACGACCATCCTGATAGGCTTCAATGAAATTCTCACAGTATTCATCCCTGCCAAGAAGCATCTCCACGGAAAAGATGGTTGACATCAATTTTTTATCGGTAGGATCCAAAATAGCGGATGAGAGACCATAAGACATCGCCAGGGCCAGGAAGTTGCGATTTATCAAATGGCGTTCCGGCAGGCCGAAGGATACGTTGGACAAACCACAGGTCGTATTCACACCAGGGAAATCCTTCATGATCTGACTTATGGCTCCAAGTGTAGCGATAGCCATATCCGTATCCACTGATACAGGCTGTACCAGGGGGTCTACGTATATCCTCTCCAAAGGCACCCCCTCACTGGTCAGCTTACTTATAAGCTCCGAGCCAACATCTACTCTTTCCTTAACCGTGGAGGGCATCGATGTTTGAGCCATACAAAGGGCAACTACATGGCAAGGATTTGAACTGACCACAGGCAAAAGAGAATTAAAACGATCCTCTTCGAGGGAAATGGAATTAATCATCGGCTCGCCCTTGTGAACTTTGATGGCCTCCGTCAGAGCCTCCGGGTTCGAGCTATCAAGACAAAGAGGCATCTCCACCTCGCTCTGAACCGTTTCCACCAACCAAGACAAACACTCTGTTTCCTTGTCCAGGAAGGTGCCGGCATTGACATCAACGTAACGAGCACCAGCTTCAGCTTGCTCACGAGCGGTATCAATGATAAACTGACTGTCCCGTTTCTCTATAGCATCAGCTATGCTTCTACGGCTGCTGTTGATTTTCTCACCGACAATTATCATCTGTCACCCCTTTCTGAAGCATCATTCGCCTCAATCACCAGGATATAAATCCATATACATTATACTCAAAATAGCCTTGCATAACAGGTGCTGATACAATATCAGAAATTACAGCATATATCAAGTATACCTAAACCCGCAGCCCTCTAAACAAACGGCGCAGCTTGTGATAAAATTACCATGGTTATGGGGTACTCACTTGGGCTCGATATAGGCTCAGTTAACGCTAAGGCAATCCTCATTGATGAGGAAGCAAACATAGTTTACCAGGACAGGGAGAGGATAGTAACCACTCCTAGAACAACGGTAATCTCACTCCTCACCCGACTCTCTCACCAGTTTAACCTCGATGATATTGTCTCGGCAGGCGTATCAGGCGCAGGCGGGGACACAATCCCCAAAGCATTCAACCACAGTCAATATAGCAGTCCTCTGGCAATAATTTTCGGACTCCTTCAATCCCATCCTGACGCAAAGACTATCGTTCAAATCGGGGGCCAAAATTCCTTTGTTATTGAGCTTGAAGACGGGTTGAGGAAACCCTGGAGGGTGCAAACCAACCCGCTTTGTGCTGCTGGCACTGGCAGATTTATAGAGCAGCAGGCCTACCGATTAGATATCAGCCTCGAGGATTTCTCCCGTCTCGCCCTCCAGGCTCAGGGCAAACCACCGCGCATTGCTGGCAGGTGCAGCGTCTTTGCCAAGACAGACCTGATTCACCTTCAGCAGAAGGGTGTCTCCATAGAATCCATGCTTCGTGCCCTTTCCAACAGCGTAGCCCATATGGTCTGCTCTTTCAAAAAAGGAAAATTTGAGGAGCCGATATACTTCACCGGCGGGGTAGCCGAGGGTCCTGTTGTCCGTGAGTCCCTTAAAGAAGCAATTTCAGGCAGGAACAGGGCCGAAACGCAGGTATTTGTTCCCGACCATTGTGAGTACATCCAACCTCTGGGCACAGCCTTACTGGCACAAAAGTCAGGAAAGCAAGCAAGAATGACAATCCCCGAGCACGAGGATGCCATGCAACGGTACCTGACAATGCCTAAACTGGGTGAGGTTTCTCAAGGGGAATATACCTGGAAACCTCATAAAATAGAACGCCCCATTACAGGTTATCTTGGGGTTGATGTTGGTTCCACCAGCACCAAGGCAGTAATCCTCGATGAATCCGGCACCGAGATAGTGGCAAAGCACTACCTCATGACAGAGGGAAGGCCACTTGAGGCAGTTAAGAAGCTTTTCCCTCATCTTATTGAGTGGGGTGCAGAGAACGTAAACATAGCTGGCGTCGGGGTGACGGGGTCTGGCAGGTATTTGATTGGTAGCTTCGTGGGAGCTGATGTCGTTAGAAATGAGATCACCGCCCAGACAAGGGCAGCCGAGGACCTCGATAGAGAGGCTGACATCATCGAAGTCGGCGGACAGGATTCCAAGCTGGTCATCAAACGTAATGAGGTTGTTGTTGACTATCAGATGAACAAAGCCTGCGCAGCTGGCACGGGGAGCTTCATCGACGAAATGGCGGAATTGCTAGATGTTTCCGTCAAAAATGGTCAGTATGCTGACCTGGCCTTTCAGGCTCCCTATATGATCGATCTTGGCTCCAGGTGCGCTTCCTTCATGGGACAGGCAGTCGCTTCCGCACAGCAGCAAGGTATTCTCACGGACGTCATAGCTGCTAGCCTGTGCAGTTCCATCGCCAGAAATTATATTTCCCAGATACTGGAGGGGAGGAAGCTGGGTGAGAAGGTAATATTGACCGGTGCCCTGTTCTTTAACGCAGGAGTAATATCCGCCTTTCAGAGAGAGCTTGGGGACAGACAGGTAATCGTTCCGGAGCATAGAGAGGTAACTGGTGCAATCGGGGCAGCACTCCTGGCCAGGGACAGGACCTCTGACGGGGCTTCCAAATTCAAGGGATTCCATGAGGTGATCGAGCAAGAATACAAACTAAAGACTTTCACCTGCAAGAAATGCGAAAACTACTGCACCATCACGCAACTCAAGTTACCAGACGGACCGCCTACCTTCTACGGGAGTCGCTGTGACCTCTTTGACAGCATTGGAGGAGCCAGCAGTAGGGAGAAAAAGCAAACAGCTTTTGACGAACGCGAGAGATTGCTATTCAATGGTTATCAAAAACACTCAGGGTCCGGTCCTACAGTCGGCATACCCAGAGCACTCCTCATATATGATTATGCCCCGTTGTTGATTGGATTCTTGAATTCACTGGGAGCGAGAATTGTCCTCTCCGACAGGACCAGTCCGCAGATTATCGACCGGGCAGTAGAGCTAAGCTATTCGGATCTTTGCTTCCCCATGAAGCTTATATATGCCCATGCTGACAGTCTCAAAGAGGAAGACACCGACTATATTCTGTTTCCTTCTTGCATCCGTATGGGTCTAAAGGAAGGAGAAGAAAACCAGAAATATACCTGCCCATTGAATCAGGCAGCCCCGTTCATTATTCGCGAGAATTTACATCTTAACTCGAAGATGCTTATTCCGTTTGTCGATTTTAGTAACGGGGATGAAGACGTTATTGATAACCTGACCAGAGTTGCCAGGGAGATGGGCTTCAGCAAAAACCAGGGGAAGACCGCCGCTGAAGTTGGGATCAATTCCCTGCGGGAATTTGAAAGAGCACGACAGGAAAGAGGACAAGAACTACTGCGATACATTCATCAAACGAACCAGATTGGTGTCGTGATAATATCACGGGCCTACATGTTCCAGGATCCCGGGGCAAATCAAAACATCGCTAACGAATTGGCTAAACTCGGTGTCGTGCCCATTCCACTGGATTATCTTCCCCTTCATTCGGTCGATCCCAAGAAATATAGTGACAGACCATACTGGATATATGAGAGTAAATTCTTCCAGGCTGCGGACATAATTCACTCCGATCCTCAACTCTATGGACTGGTACTTACCAACTTCGGCTGCGGCCCAAATTCCTTTATATTGCCAGTTGTCCATGACATTATGGGTAGCAAGCCGCTGACTGAACTGGAGGTTGATGAACACGCTGCTGAGGCAGGGGTCATTACCAGGCTGGAAGCATTCGTGGACACAATTACAGGGTTCTATAACGCCAAGAATGCAGTGACAGAAGTTAGTAAAGATATCTACCGTGGAGCACCGACGGTTGGCCATTCTAAAGGCACCCTGCTCGTGCCCAGGATGGCCCCTCACGCTGACGTTCTGACTGCCGCATTCAGGGCATTTGGAATCAATGCCATGACACTGCCCCCATCCGATGAGAAGAGTCTCCTTTACAGTGACAAACTATCGACCGGTAAAGAATGTTTGCCATTTCGGGTAACAATTGGAGACTTCCTGAAGTTCTATTATGAAAACGGGCATCACGGCGTCAATTTTAACGACGTTGAAGCATTTATGGCCGGGGCATATGGCGCATGTCGTTTTGGGAAATATGCCCCAGAGCAAGCACGAGTACTCAAAGATGTCGGTTTCGATATACCTATATTGACCAGTGTGTCCAATGATGGATACAGAGATACAGGGCTTGGAGCGGGGTTCGAGAGACTGGCGTGGAAGGGTATCGTGGCCATGGATTATCTACAAAAGCTGCTGTGGCAGACAAGGCCATATGAAAAGTCAGAGGGGAGCGCCGACGAGCTTTTCAAGGAACTGGGGAACAAAGTTGCCGAACGAGTGCAAGCGAAGCAAGACCTTTATGATATCGTGCAAAGGGCTGGACCCGAGTTCAATGACCTGATCGACCCCACTAAGCCTAAAAGACCTCTGGTGGGAATTAACGGGGAGATATTCCTGAGGTCCAACGAGTTCAGCAACCAGAACCTGGTCAAGAATTGTGAGGCCGCCGGTTTAGAGGTGATGGTATCACCAATCAGTGAGTGGTTCTATTACATCTCGCTCAGGAACGTCGAGGACGGTGTTCAAGATAGAAAGGTCAGGAAGACAATCCATGCTTACATCAAACAGAAAATACAGGAGCAAGATGCGAAGTCGGTGACAAAGTACGTAAACCCCTTTGTCAATGTCGAAGATTCTACGATAAAAGAGTTATATCATTTTACCAAGCCTTATCTCTCACCGAAGTGTGGGAGCGAGGCAGTTCTCACCGTCGGAAGCGGGGTCGAGTGGCTGGAGAATCCCGCTTTCTCCGGCGTCATATCGGTCATGCCACATGGATGCATGCCGGGCGGGATCGGGTCTGCCCTGGCTGATAGCCTGAGTGCAAGATATGGCAAGCCCTGGACAACCCTCACATACGACGGCTCCCCCGAGAGCAACAACCTGACCAGGATCAACAATTTCGCCGAGATGCTGAGATTCTCGGGCGAGCAGTAAGCTCCCCATCATCCTTCGATTTAAAACGAATCCCCTGGGATTGTGCGAAATCATTCACCTGCCTGCCCTAACAAGGGATTGTTAAACAGAGCCACCGGAGTTGACATCCCTAGAGATAGAGCAGTATCATTTGGCCAAGTCCAAAGTTGGGTCAAACGTATGCCAGGGGCTCACACCAGATCGGCTTCTCCAACCGAAGAAGTGGGGCAAAGAAAGAACGAGGTGTTATAGTGTATTCATTGTTATGTTCTCAATGTCCAAAGGCACAGACAATATAAAGACAACACAGGAGGTGCGTATGAATCCAACACTGCGAGACCTCCCCATTGAGCAGCGGATGCGCCTCGTGGAGGAGCTCTGGGACAGCATTGCCGCTGACCAGGAGTTATTGCCACTAACAGAGGAACAACGATCCGAACTGGATCGGCGTCTTGACGCTTACGAGGCGGATGGCAACCCGGGGCGTCCTGCCGAAATTGCGCTCTCCGATATTCGCAAGCGGCTATGACCCTTCAGGTCCGGCTGCGGCCAGAGGCCGAGCAAGATGTTGAGGAAGCAGCGCACTGGTACGAACAGCAGAAGGAAGGCCTGGTGAAAAAGTCGGGGGTGTTCCGAAGGAGCAAAGACTCATAGCGCGCTTGCGGGGCAATCTTATGCCGATCCGCATAAGCTACCGCGCCAAACCGTTGAATAGCCTGCAAACGGATACAATCATGGCAAGCGATGTAACGGGATGGTATCAGGACAGAAAAATGCGACTCCTCATCTTTTGCGGGTCGATCTAATCCATGTTAGGTGGCTTGGGAACAGGCCGCCTAACAAATCGCTCCAGCCGATGCCCGCAAGTGGGCGCGGCTGAGTTCAGTCGTTATCTCTTTTCCCAGACCACTTGACATATATGCGTTAATAGTGCATACTAATGCATATGAGAACCACACTTAATATCGATGACGAAATCATGCGGCAGGCTTCTGAACTAACAGGCATCAGGGAGAAAACCGCCCTGGTCAGGCTTGGTTTGGAATATCTGATTGCCCGGGAAAGCGGCAAAAGGCTTGCCAATCTCGGAGGCACTGAAGAAGACCTTCAGGATATTCCAAGGCGAAGGATAGTTGCCGAACAATCATGATCCTAGTAGATACGTCGGTTTGGGTATCTCATCTCAGAATCGGTGATGAACACCTCAAGCACCTATTGATTGACGGAGAGGTCGCTACCCACCCCTTTGTGATCGGTGAGTTAGCCTGTGGCAACCTCAGAAACCGCCAGGAGACTCTCACCCTCCTTCAATTCCTGCCTCAATCAAAACAAGCCAGCCAGGAAGAAGCGCTGCAATTCATTGAATCACATGCCCTGATGGGGATCGGCATAGGCTTTATCGATATTCATTTGCTTGCCTCCGCACGCCTCTCTCAAATACCCATCTGGACTTTGGACAAAAACCTCGATGCGGCTGCTCTCGCTTTGAGCATCAGCTACAAACCAGCTGGGGCATCATGAAACCGGAACAGAGGCATAACAAGTCACTGCAAGGGGCCACCACGGCCGCTGGCTTTCGATCCAAGTGTTTTGCTACAATGGCATCAATGCATTCGGGCGGCAGTTGGTTCAAGAAGAAGAAGATGGTGTGAGCATACAAATCTACTATTTGTCAGGAACAGGGAATTCCTTGCATGTTGCCAGGGAGTTAGAAAGGAGACTTCCTGAAACCGCCCTTGTGCCCATCATCAGCGTTTTTAAAAACGACAAAATAGAAGCGACAGCAGAGACGGTCGGCCTGGTATTCCCGATTCATAACCTTACCCTACCTATTCTGGTGAAGCGATTTCTGCAACGGGCTGACATGAGATCGGCTAGGTATATATTCGCTGTCACTACACGCTTGTGTTCAGACAAGGTTTTCTTGGATATAGATAAGATATTGGGAAAACAAGGGAAATCGCTGGATGCCTATTTCTCAGTTGAAATGCCATGCACGTATATCCCAATATTCACGCTTCCTTCTCAAGACGCGATTGCGAAAATGGAAGCGGAATTACAGAAAAAGTTGGACGCAATTCAAGCTATAGTGGTCAGCAAACAGGCCAACCGCGAAAAAGACAGTCTGCTCGTGTTTTTGTTGGGGCATATTCTATATCCGCTGATTACAGCTTTTATGTTCAAAGTGCGTTTCCCCGATATGGCCAGGTCCTTCTATGCGGATTCGAGATGTAATGGAGGCGGATTGTGCGAGAAAGTGTGTCTGTCCGGAAGAATCAAGATGAAGGACGACAAGCCTGCATGGATAGAGAGCATCAACTGTATCTATTGTTTGGCGTGTCTGCACTATTGTCCCGCTGAGGCAATTCAGATCAGGGGAAGAAAGACAACCACAAAAGGAAGATATCATCATCCTGAAGTCAAGGCGGCAGATATTGCAGGTCAAAAGCAGTGAAATGGGTAGAGCATCCCCCTATATGGCTGAATCAGCTACGCTAGTCTGCCGCCCAACAAGTCGCTGCAGCGGACATGGCTATCGAGGCTCCGCTTGATGCCAGTCTTGGTCTTGAGTCGTTTCAGCCACCACGCCGCTGAGTTTGGACATTAGATGATTTAGCTCCAGGATTGCCTTCCTCCGGCAAGATGTGATAAGGTCAATACCATGGAAGATCAGACAGGACTGTACAGCTATAGCCTGTTCAACACCGCGTTTGGCTGGGTAGCAGTTGTAGCTTCTGGCTATGGGTTGAGGTATATATCACTCCCCCAACCCCGCCCCGAGCAGGCGATGGGGCTCATCGGAGATTTCATATCCCAGGCTATTGCCAACACCTCCTTTTTCAGAGACATAGAGGGTCGACTACAGGCCTATTTCACTGGCGAACCCGTTGACTTTCCTATGGATATAGATATCCAGCATGCAACCGATTTCCAGCAGGCCGTGTGGAGGACCACTGCCTCAATTCCATATGGAGAGACAAGGACCTACGGATGGGTAGCACAGGCAATAGGCAAACCGCAGTCCGCACGGGGAGTCGGCCAAGCCCTGGGTCAAAACCCCTTGCCAATCGTGATCCCGTGCCACCGGGTTGTAGGAGATAAGGATTTGGGTGGATTCAGCGGCGGAGTGGAAATGAAAAAACGCCTCCTTGAGTTAGAGGCACAAGCAGGGGTTTCTTAACTCCTATCGTGGTTTGAAAACCGCTCCTACAGGATCACGACGCATATCCAGTAGGGCGGCATTTAAAATGCCGCCAACCGTGGCAGGGAATAAATCCCCGCCCTACTCCCAACCGGGTTAATCCCCAGGTCCTGACCCCTGATCACTGACCCCTGGCTCCTCCTGCTCCGTGTGCGTCGCAAGCAAATCCTTTGCCGCTTGCAACTCATTCTCCGAAACCATGATCCGGCAGGGAGAAAAGGACACCCCCAGAAAGGAAACAGAATCACCTGGCTTTATCGTCGCTGTTATACCATCATCTTTCAACATCTCACACCACATCTCAGCGACAAGCTGGTTGGGAGCGGTGGCAGCCACTTTCCATTTCATTGAGGACTCCTAATCAACATTCACCCCCTCATTCCCAACAATCTCAGCAAGCTCCCGATGTAACTCCTGACCATAGCTTGTCCCCCTGTCAGGAAAATCCATCATTGTCGTACCATCGCCATTCGTGACGGCCAGATAGACCTTGTCTTCGCCAGAGAATCTCTCAAGCACATCCAGAACCCGTCTGAGCTGAGAAAGACCAACCTCGACATCATCGGTTTGTGTGATACTTATAGTAATCTCATGGCGGCGCGGCTCGGAGGTTGAGGAACGGGCCCATGGGATTTGCCCTGTCTCAATCGACTCATAAGAGGTCGCGTCTTTGCAGGTCAGTTGTACACGCTCACCTCGCATATTGACCTTCCCACGCAACAGGAGAATATTTCCCTCCTCCCATAACTCCCCCGTCCGCTCATACACTTCCGACCAGGCTGTCACCTCAATCTGACCCGCTATATCCTCCAGTATCGCGCTGACAAACGGACGATTGTTGCGAGTAGTGCCCTGACGAGCTGATGAAACCATACCAACAACCGTAACTTCCTGTCCCACCATATCCTCATCAATTTGACCGCAAAAGCCGGACACCTGACCACTGAGGTCTTTTGCTATGGAAAGCAAAGCATGTGCGGAGAGGTACACACCCAGCAGATCCTTTTCCCAGCCAAGCATCTCGCTCTGCGGTATTTCAACATCCTCCACTTCCAAAGCCGGCATGGGCATCGGGGTACTTTCTCCCCAGAGGTCAAACATGGTCGCCTGCTTGCTATCCTTAAGCTGTTGCTCTTGCTGAGAAAGTTTGAGCATCCTGTCTATGCCATTGAGAAGTGCGCCGCGGCTCCCCAGGGAATCCAGAGCACCGACTTTTATCAAACTCTCCAGAGTGCGCTTATTCATCCCGCGAAGATCAGCACGTCTACAAAAATCCTCAATCGAATTGAAAGGCCCCTCCTCCTGACAGGCGATTATCGGCTCCACAGCCGCCTCGCCAACATTCTTGATAGCGGCCAGCCCGAAGCGTATCCCCTGCGAGCCCTGACCATCCTTCTCCACAGTGAAAGTTGTCTTGCTCCGACTCACATCTGGCGGCAGAATCTGTATCCCCAACCTCTGACACTCAGCAACCGCAGTGGCGATCTTCTCCTGATTCCCCATGTAGGTCGTAAGAAGGGCAGTCATAAACTCGGCTGGATAATTTGCCTTGAGATAAGCAGTCTGGTATGCGACCATAGCATAGCTTGTGGCGTGGGCCTTGTTAAAGGCATAACCAGCAAACGGCTCGATCAAACTGAACACATCTTCAGCAACCTTCGTAGAGAAGCCCTTGGCAGTGGCCCCCTCGATAAAACGAGCACGCTCCTTCTGCATGATCTCAGGATTCTTCTTACCCATCGCCTTCCGAACGATGTCCGCTTCCCCAAGGCTATAGCCAGCAAAGGTCTGAGTTATGAGAAGCACCTGATCCTGATACACGATAACCCCGTAGCTCTCCTCAAGGATCTTCTCCAGAGCAGGGTGAGGAAACTCAACGGGTGTCTCTCCGTGTTTGGCAGCGATAAAGGTAGGAATATGCTGCTTGGGACCAGGCCGGTACAGTGCTACCATAGAAGCTATATCCCTGAAGTTGTCAGGTTTAAGCTCCCTTATATATCGTCTCATACCGGCACCTTCAAGCTGGAATACGCCTGTGGTTTCGCCCGCAGATAAAAGTTCGAATGCCTTCTGGTCATCCAGCGGTATCTGATGCAGATCGATATCAACACCGTGGTTCTCCGCTATTATCCTTTTGGCGCTTTCCAGGATTGTCAGATTGGCAAGGCCCAAAAAGTCCATCTTCAAGAGGCCAATACGTGCAATGTCTTCCATCGCCAATTGTGTGGCAGGAAGCCCCTCTTCGTTGCCACCGGTGGACCGCTGCAAGGGGATATGATCTATCAACGGCTCATCCGAAATCACTACACCGGCGGCATGCGTTGAGGCATGGCGCGCTATGCCTTCAAGCTTCATTGCTGTATCAACAAGGTTCTTTACCTTCTCATCCGACCGATAAGCATTTTCCAGCTCACCAACATTTTGAAGAGCCTCGGACAGCGTACTCCCCACAGCAGGGACCAACCGGGCTACAGAATCCACCTCTCCATATGACATGCCCAATGCCCGTCCAACATCCCGAAGCGCTGCTCTTGCCCCAAGGGTCCCGAAGGTAATAATTTGAGCAACGCGGTCAGCCCCGTACCGCTGAGCTACATACCGAATGACCTCATCCCTGCGGTCGTCCTGGAAGTCAAGATCAATATCCGGCATTTCCTTGCGCTCAACATTCAGGAACCGTTCGAAAACCAGCCGATGCGCGAGCGGGTCAATATCGGTAATGCCCAAACAGTACAGGACGATGCTCGCAGCAGCGCTTCCCCTGACACCAAACGTTATCCCCTGGCTCCGTACCCAAAAGATCAATTCCCAAACGACCAGGAAATAATCGGCAAACTCGGTCTTTTCTATGACCTCAAGCTCATATGTAAGACGGTCCTTGGCCTCCGGTGGGGCGTCGGGGTAACGAGTGGAAAAACCATCCCAGCAAAGGTCAGCGAGGTAGTCATCGGACGTTTTACCCTCGGGGATATCGATCCGGGGCAGGTGGAGGCGACCGAAATCCACTTCAAGGTCGCACATCTCCGCGATACGTTCGGTGTTCTCAACTGCCTCGGGATGGTCAGCGAACAGCTCCGCCATCTCCTGAGGACTTCGCAGATAAAATGAATCATCCGCCATCTTGGGGCGTTTATCGTTGTCGATCGTGTTATTGGTCTGGATACACATCAAAACATCGTGGATAGAGGCATCTTCCTGGTAGATGTAATGGGTATCATTCGTTGCCACAAGAGGTATACCCAGTTCCTTGCCCATATCCACAAGTGCTTCGTTAACCTGGTGCTGTTCAGGGATGCCATGATGCTGAATCTCAAGGTAGAAATCGCCAAAGACATCCTGGTACCATTTGGCAGCCTTCTCCGCCTCTTTCCGACGTCCTTCCTGAATCAACCTCGGTATTTCCCCATTAAGGCATCCCGACATGGCAATCAAGCCCTCGTGATGCTGGCTGAGAAGCTCCTTATCAACTCTGGGTTTGTGGTAGAACCCCTCAAGTGAGGCCTTGCTGCTGAGCTGCAAGAGATTATGGTATCCGACCACGTTCTTGGCCAGCACCACAAGGTGGTATGGGCTCTTCTCTGCCGGAGTACGAGAAGTGCGCTTTCCAGGGGCAACATAGAGTTCGCATCCGATGATCGGTTTTATCCCCGCCTCCCTGGCCTGAAGATAAAACTGCACGATTCCGTAGAGTGTGCCATGATCAGTAATGGCCAGGCTATCCATTCCCAGCTCCTTTGCACGCTGAATGAGCTGGGGAATGCGACACATCCCGTCAAGTAAACTGTATTCTGTGTGAACGTGAAGGTGTGTAAACATTTCTATCTAAAAGTGAGGTTTACATAGTATCTCTTTGATCTTCATATCGAAAAAGTCAGGGGTATTTACAGGAGCAAGCACGACAGCCGTGTCCGCTCCCCGACTCGTTCCACCTATAGCAATTATATCCTCGTTAGTGCTCACAAGGCCAGCGTCGGCTGCCATCATGGTTATCTCACAGACAACCTTCATGCCCTGCCCGAAAATGCGCAATGTATTGGCCACTGCCTCTTCAAACATGTACATACCGAATTTCTTCCGCATAGCCCTGCTCAATCCCGACAGGGCATGTGTCGTAGTAAGCACCACACCACCCTTCTCCTCCACTTTCTTCCTATTCTCTTCCAGGAACTCCTGGGTATCAGGGCCTTTAAAGCCTGTAAAGTGGGTCACAACGACTATCCGTTTGCCCTCAAATACATCCATAGCCCTCACCGCCGTATCTCCAACAGTGGTAGCCACCACTATTGTCTTTATGCCCAGCTCCTCCGCCCGATCTTTAGCGATATCGAGGACTTCCTCTGTATTCTCCTGACCAGGTTTTGCGAAATAGGTTGTTTTATTTTCCATAGGCTTACCCCCGAATAATTTTTTCCAACAACTGTTGGGTAGGGGAGACTTTAGTCTCCCTCCTATCAGGGCGAATAAATTCGCCCCTACCCTTTACACATCCAGGTTTGAATTTTCATGCCCCGGATTTCCCCGCCTTCGGCGGTTAGCCTATGGCGG
Source organism: Dehalococcoidia bacterium (assembly GCA_046545575.1). Lineage (GTDB taxonomy): Bacteria > Chloroflexota > Dehalococcoidia > SZUA-161 > SpSt-899 > JAGXOF01. The sequence goes on along the minus strand of JBKGZM010000002.1, from coordinate 9,650 downwards.
GCGGCTCGTCCGGGCTACTGCTTCCTTCACTCGTTATCTCCGGAACCACCACCTTTCCGTGGTTTCCGCTGGAGCGTCTTGGTCAGCCACACATGCTCAGTACGACGGGAAAATCCCATTTTCTCAAAAAAGGCTATAGCCTTTTCATTGTCCGCCTGGGTATCGGATATCATCATTCTCACCCCGGTTTTCCTCAGGCTGGTTTCAAGTTTCCTGTACAGACGTCGTGCCAGATGAGTGGATTGGAAGCCTTCATCCACACCTATCCAGCTCACGTATCCGTACTTCTTCCAGGCAGTGCCTTCTTTTTCAATAGTTGTTCCCAGAATAAAGCCTACAATCCGCCCATCCGCCTCAGCCACCAGGCAGTATTCCGGATCGGAGCTAAAATGGTCAGTCACCTCGTACGGATCCCAGGCACGGTACAGGAGAGGAAACTCCTCACTGGTAAAAAGTTCCTCCCCGAGACGGTATACCGAGGCAATATCGTCTATCTCCATCTGCCGGATGGTCGCTTGTGGCTGTCTTTTACTTCCACTGATCTCCGATGTCATGGTCTCCTTTCGCACGTTGCTTCCAGGACTTTACTTTTGACATCACATTCAATTATAAAGTATAGTAGGGTTCGGAAGAAATGGGAAAAACTCTGGCGGGAAAAATACTCAGCAATCGGTTGCATAGTGACGTCCACGCCGGGGATACCATTATTGTGCCAGTTGATTTGGCATTTGTCCAGGACAGCACAGGGCCTCTGACACTAAGGCAGCTTGAAGCAAGTGAATTAAACACTGTCTTCGATCCTGAAAAGGTTATCCTGTTCCTCGATCACTCTGCCCCGAGTTCAAATAAGGAAATCTCCAACGACCACATATATCTCAGAAGCTTTGCCAGAGAAAAAGGGGTTGTGCTCAGCGAGACCGGGGATGGGGTCTGCCACCAGATAGTGGCGGAGAGCTACGCCGGCCCCGGTGATATCATTGTAGGTGCTGATTCACATACAGTGACAGCCGGAGGACTGGGAGCATTCGCAACCGGCATGGGTTCCACAGATGTGGCCGTCGCCATCGGCCTGGGAAAGACCTGGCTCCGGGTCCCCGAGGCGATAAAAATATCGGTCAATGGTAGCTTCCCGAAAGGCGTTTATGCCAAAGACCTGATTCTGCACATCATAGGAAAGCTGGGAGCCGACGGCGCAACCTACAAGTCCCTTGAGTTTAGCGGAGAGACAGTGGACAGTATGTCGATACCAGATCGGCTCACCATTTCCAATATGGCTGTTGAGGCCGGAGCGAAGGTCGGGCTCTTCCCCTCCGATAGTAAGACAGAAGAATTTCTAAAAAACCAGGGAAGAGGGGAAAAGTATGTTGCCCTACAGTCGGATCTCGACGCAGATTATGAACAAATATTCGAAATAGACGCCGGAGGCCTTGAGCCCACCGTAGCCAATCCCCATTCAGTGGACAACACCGCCCTGACAAGAGACCTCAGGGGAACTCATATTGACCAGGTTTTCATCGGGACGTGCACCAACGGGCGGCTGGAGGACCTGCAGATTGCCGCCAGCATCGTCAAGGGCAAAAAACGAAACAAGGACACCCGATTCATTGTTGCCCCCGCTTCCAGAGCAGTCATGATGGAGGCCATGGACAAAGGATATATCCAGACCCTGGTTGAGGCAGGAGCAACAATCCTGCCCCCCGGCTGCGCCGCATGCCTGGGAATACATCAAGGCGTGCTGGGAGACGGCGAGGTATGCCTGTCAACGGCAAACCGCAACTTCAAAGGGCGGATGGGAAACCCTGAGGCCTTTATCTATCTGGCCAGTCCGGCGACAGCCGCAGCCTCTGCCCTTCAGGGTGAAATAACCGATCCCCGGGAGTTCGTATAGGGATTATTCGCAACGGATTCGATTTGAGGAACGAACATATGCAAATAGGCAAGGCTTTCAAGTTCGGAGATTCCATCTCAACCGACCTCATTGTACCGGGGCGATTCACCTACCTGCGCAGCAACCTGCCCGAACTGGCAAAACACGCATTGGAGGATGCCGACCCCACATTCGCGCAGCACATCAGGGAAGGAGATTTCGTTGTGGCGGGAAATAATTTCGGGCTGGGGTCCAGCCGGGAATTCGCCCCCATAGTCATCAAAATGGCGGGGGTAAGCGCAGTCATCGCCAAATCCTTCGCCAGAATATTCTTCCGAAATGCCATAAATGTCGGCCTACCCGCACTTGCGTGCGATACTGACCAGATAGACGACGGCGACGAGCTGGAAGTGGACCTGGCAGCAGGTCTGGTCACCGATGTAACAAAAGGGATACAGCTCACCTCCAACAAACTTCCCGATGTCATGATCCGTGTCCTAAACGAAGGCGGGCTTATTCCATACATAAAGAAGTACAAAACTTTCGATGTGAGCTAGCCAGCTCATAATCATTAGTTATCTGTGAGGCTATCCATGAAACACACCGTTACACTCATACCCGGAGACGGGACAGGACCCGAAATCGTCGATGCAGCCAGACGCGTCCTCGAAGCTACTGGCGTCGAATTCGAATGGGAAATCGCCGATGCTGGCGCTACTGCACTGGAGAAGGAAGGAAGCCTTCTGCCGGACAGGCTTTTGGACTCGATAAAGAAAAACGGGGTAGCCCTCAAAGGACCGACGACTACCCCCGTTGGCAGCGGCTTCCGCAGCGTCAACGTGGCTTTACGCAAGACGCTGAACCTCTACTCATGCCTCCGGCCCTGCAAAAGCTACGAAGGCATTCCATCAAGATACCGCGATGTAGACCTGGTAGTGGTCAGGGAAAACACCGAGGACCTCTACGCCGGCATCGAGTTTGAGAGAGGTACACAGGAGGCAAAGAAGCTGCTCTCCTTCATTTCAGAGGGGCAGGAGATAAACGAGGATTCCGGCATCAGCATCAAGCTGATCTCCGAGATGGCAAGCAGGCGGATTACCCAATTCGCCTTCAAGTACGCACGCGACCACGGGAGGAAGAAGGTAACCGCGGTACACAAGGCCAACATTATGAAGTTCTCGGACGGACTATTTCTGGACACAGCACGAGATGTGGCCAAGGACTTTCCAGATATCGAGTTCGACGAAAGAATCGTCGATAACCTCTGTGCCCAGCTCGTCCAGCAGCCGGAGCAGTTCGAGGTGCTCGTCCTTCCCAATCTCTACGGCGACATCGTATCCGACCTTTGTGCCGGACTCATCGGGGGCCTCGGTGTTGCCCCCGGAGCGAACATTGGCGACGAGGCAGCCGTCTTCGAGCCCGCCCACGGCAGCGCCCCCAAATATGCCGGACTCAACAGGGTGAACCCCACAGCCACCATACTGTCGGGGGTCATGATGCTCAAGCACATCGGCGAAGACGAGGCAGCAGACAGGGTGGAGAGCGCCATCGCCGAGATAGTAGCCGAAGGCAAGCAGGTCACCTACGACCTCCGGCCCAACCGGGACACCGAAACCGCCGTGACCACCTCGCAGATGGCCGACGCGATAATCGAAAGGATGAAGCAGTAATCTAGTTGACCAACGAATCCCGAGGTTGGATAATAGGAATAAAAGGGTCACGGTGAGAACAAGGGATGAAAGGGACTAAACTGATAGAAGTCGAGGAACTAAACGAATCTCTTCTTCAAGAAGTAGTGAAGAGAATAGTGGCAGCGGTCAATCCCGTCAGGATAATACTTTTCGGTTCCCAGGCTTATGGCGAACCTCACAAGGGCAGCGACCTCGATATTCTGGTCATAATGGACAATGACCTCAGCTCAAGGTACGAAACGGCAGTTGAAGTCTATCGTGCCCTGAGGGGAATTCATATCTCCAAAGATGTTATAGTTGCAACACCATATCAGCTAGAGGAATGGAGAAATGTACCCCAGGCTCTTATCACCAAGATCGCCACCGATGGGAAAGTGATCTATGAAAGAGAAGATCGATTGCCTCTAGGGAAGGATCAAAAATGAAAATCCTCGGCATCGATCCCGGACTTAACACAACAGGGTACGGCGTCGTTCAGATTGCAGGGAGAGAACTCTCGCTTGTCGAAGGCGGTGTTATCCGTCCCGGGTCAGCCCATGACACGCTGGAGGCAAGGCTTTCACGGCTCTACGATGGGATTGTGGAAGTACTGGAACACTTTACTCCCCAGGCGCTGGCCCTGGAGGAGCTGTACTCTCACTACGAACATCCAACCACAGCGGTCCTGATGGGACATGCAAGGGGAGTGATCTGCCTGGCAGCAGCGAAAAGCAGTGTTCCTGTTTTCAATTATGCTGCTACTGAGATTAAGTCGTGCCTTACAGGAAACGGACAGGCACCCAAAGAACAGATGCAGAGAGCGATGCAAGCGTGGTTAAGAATCAAGGACCTCCCCGAGCCAAACGACGTTGCCGACGCCCTGGCCGTGGCAATCTGCCACCACTGGAGGATGAGCAGCCCTGTGGCGGCTGCCGTAGAGAAAAATGATCTCACACATCAAGGGAACCATCAAAAGCATTGACAGCGACAACTCGAAGGTAGTGGTCGATGTCAACGGCGTAGGGTACGAAATCCTGCTTCCCACATTCGTGATGCGCGCATTCCTGGACCGGGGAACGGAGCCGGGAGAAGAGGCGTCGCTGGAAACATACTACTACGTCACGGAACGCCAGCCGCGCCCTGTGCTCATAGGATTCAACAACGAATTCGAGCGCAGGTTTTTCGAGAAGCTTATAGCCGTCGAGGACCTGGGCCCGGCCAAGGCAGCCAAGGCCTTTGTGTTCTCGGTTTCCACCGTGGCCAACGCCATCGAGGACGGTAACGCCGAGCTTCTGCAAAGCATGCCAGGGATAGGCTCCAGAACAGCCCAGAAGATCGTGGCCACTCTCAGGGAAAGGGTGGCAGAGTTCGCCTTGCTTAAGGACGAGGGCTATGCTACCATGCCAAAGGCAACCTCAAAGAAGGATGTTAAAAGCGAAGCTCTCGAGGTTCTGACTGAACTGGGTTACAAGCGCCCTGAGGCCAAGGCAAAGGTCGAGGAAATCATGGAAACGAACCCTGAAATAAAAGAGGTTGAAGAGCTTATTCGCGAGGTCTTCCGGGGGGAAAAGGGGTGAGTAAAGAGATGAAGCGCGAGCCGTCTATCTCGGGGAATGAACAGTCAGTCTCCGACGAACAGGACACGAAGCAGCCTGTGGCGGAGGAGGAATTCGTCTGGAACCTGCGGCCGAGGACGCTCGATGAATATATCGGGCAGCACGAGGTTGTGGAAAGCCTGGGCATAGGCCTGAAAGCGGCCAAAAACCGCGGCGAGCCGCTGGAACACGCCCTCCTGCATGGTCCGCCCGGACTGGGCAAAACAACACTTGCGCACATCATCGCCAAGGAGATGGAGGTAACTATTACACACACCTCCGGTCCGGCGCTGGAAAAGCCCGTCGACATCGTCGGGATTCTTTCCAACCTGGACACCGGCGAAGTCCTGTTCATAGATGAAATCCATCGCCTGTCCCGCACTGTCGAGGAATATCTCTATTCGGCAATGGAAGACTTCCAGGTCAACTTTATCTATGGCAAGGGCGCTTTCGCCAAGACGCTCCCCTACCAGCTCAAACGCTTCACCCTTGTGGGAGCAACCACACGTGCGGGACTCCTGACCCCTCCCCTGCGCGACCGGTTCGGAATGATCTATCATCTGGATTACTACTCCCCCGAGGTACTGTCCCAGGTAGTACGGCGGTCCGCTCACATTCTCAACGTCAAGATTGACGAAGACGGTGCCATGGAGATCGCCAGACGGTCCAGGGGAACACCGCGAATCGCTAACCGCCTGTTGCGCCGGGTCAGGGACTACGCGGAGGTTAACGCCGACGGGAAAATCACCCGGGAGGTAGCGGACGCAGCACTGACAAAGGAGGGCGTCGATCAGGCCGGATTGGACAAGTTCGACCGGCTATACCTTCGCACGATACTGGAAAACTACGGCGGCGGACCCGTAGGGCTTGAGGCACTGGCCGCTACAATCAACGAAGAGGCCAATACACTGGTCGAGGTAATCGAGCCATTCCTGCTGAAGATGGGATTCGTAGTCCGAACCCCAGGAGGGAGGAAAATCGGTGAGGCAGGAAGGAGTTATTTAGGACATACCTCTGATCCAAGCGGACAGCAAAGGCTGCTTTAACAGGCTGAATGTCAGATTTGACACCCCCTCACTCTAACTCTCTCCCACCAAGGGAGAGAGAAATTTCCTCTCCCTCGACGGGAGAGGATTAAGGTGAGGGTGATAGCAGACGCTTGTTAATCCTGCCTTGTCCAGATAAGAATGCCAAGTTCAACCGAAATGAAATCACTAACTTCAAAAGAAATAAAAAGCTTAATGAACACGGCCCTCGGCAATGAGAAGGCCGACCTGGTAATCACCAACGGCGATCTGATAAATGTCTACACCGGCGAACTCCTTAAAGGACAATCGGTCTCCATCAAGGGAGAGCGGATAGCATACGTCGGAGAGGATGCAGGCCACACCATCGGATCCCAGACCGAGGTTATCGATGCCTCGGGAAAGATACTCATTCCCGGCCTGATTGACGGTCACGCCCATATTCTGGGCTTCCTGTACAGCCCACATGAATTTCTCAGATATGCCATGTGCGGAGGCACAACAACGATCATCACGGAAACGATGGAGATCGCATTCCCCCTCGGTCACCAGGGAATCATCGAGTTCCTCGAATCAGTCAAATCACAGCCGATAAAAATATTCGCCACGGTTCCCTCGATGGTTACTATAAGTCCCTCAGCGGAAGCAGAAGCCATTGACACAACGACCATGAGAGAACTCCTGAGCAGGGCCGATGTACTGGGGCTGGGCGAGACATACTGGTCGAACCTCTACCACGACAACCACCAGCGAGTCCTTGACTTGATGGCTGAGGCACTCGCTACAGGGAAAAGGCTCGAAGGGCACTCAGCCGGTGCCAGAGACAACAAGCTCGCATCATACGTAACTACCGGCGTTACCTCCTGTCACGAGCCCACAACAGTGGAGGAGACGCTTGAGAGGCTGCGCTTTGGTCTCCATGCCATGATCCGGGAAGGCGACATCAGAATGGAGTTACCCGAGATAGCAGGGATAAAAGACAGAGACATCGACCTGAGACGCGCTACACTCTGCACGGACGGGATTGCGGTCGAACGACTGGTACAGGACGGGTTCATGGAGTTCGTGCTGCAACGAGCCATCGACTTCGGTATTGACCCTATCCGGGCTGTACAAATGGCCACATTAAACACCGCCGAGCACTTCCGCATAGATGACAGCGTCGGGGGAATAGCACCGGGTAAGTACGCCGACATCCTCATGCTCCCCGATCTCAAAACCATCAAGGCAGAAGTGGTGATAAGCAACGGCCGAATAATAGCCCGTAACGGTGAAGTCGAGGTCGCTCCACACACTCACAAATTCGCAGTAGACATCCCTCGAAGCGTGAAAATAGATAGACAAATCGTGCCTAAAGATTTCGCCATCTCTACACAGATCAAGGACGGCACATCCAGGGTTCGGGTAATGGATTTCGTCGCTCCTCTGGTAACCCGGGAAAAGCAAATGGACATGGTGGTCTCGAACGGAGAGATCAAGGCCGATACCGAAAGAGACATCCTGAAGATAGCTGTCCTCACCACTGTGAACGGCCGTGAGAAGATATTCACCGGGCTAGTCAAGGGATCTGGACTAAAAGAGGGTGCCTTTGCCGTGAGCGACGTGTGGGATGCTTGTGCTCTTCTGGTCGTGGGGGCAAATGACTACGACATGGCAGAGGCAATCAACAGAATCGTGGCACTGAAGGGAGGTCTCGTGGTTTCCTGCAATGGTAACGTACAGGCCGAGCTGGCCCTGCCTGTAGGCGGGATTATGTCAGAGGAACCGATGGAGACAATTGTAGAAAAGTTCCGGGGCATCAAACAGTCTCTTGCTACGCTTGGCTCGTTACTCTCCGACCCCCACCTCAGCCTCCTCACCTGTACCAGCTCGTCCATTCCCTTCCTCCGGATATCAGAGGAAGGGTTGGTGGATACCCGAAGCGGCGAGCAGGTCGACTTGATTGTAGAAGCCGGTAATTAACTGTTCAATCGAACTCCGGTTTTATCAAACCGTAACTCCCGTCCTTTCGGCGATACAACACATTGAGCTGTTCTTCATCGGCATTAAACAAAAGGAAGAAATCATGCCCCAGCAATTCCATCTGCTCGACCGCTTCATCCACTGGCATGGGCTTAACGGGAAATCGCTTAACCCGGATCTTGGAGGTTTCCGAGGGCTCTCGCTCTTTATCAAGGGTCGCCTTCTCAACCTCAGGCAAGGATGGTCTTTGCTCCCTTTGAGTCTGGATCCGTTCCTTGAATCTCCTGATCTGCCGGTCCATTATATCCGTGGCTGCATCCACCGCGGTAAAGATATCGGCACCGCGTTCCTCTCCCCTGAGAAGCGTACCTTCGCAATCGACGGTGATCTCAACTATGTAATGGCTGTCCTGCGACCTGGATTTCTGCTCCGCCACCTCAACCTCAGTCTTGGTGATGTTCTGCATGTGTTTATCGAATTTACTGACCTTCTTGGTTATATAGTCCTTGGCATCCTGGGGAACCTCTATGTTTTTTCCTTGAATCGCCAGGTTCATCTTTTCCTCCCTTTTCCAAGTTGGTTGTATGCCGCCGTGTTTTTAAAGATGCCAGAAAGCGTGTAAAAAGTCAATAAAATCACCCGCTTGCTTTCCCGGATTGTCAAAGCTTATAATGTGCACGTAACTATGGGAAACAACCACCTTTTCGGAAGCAGTGGCATACGCGGGGTAGTCGGCAAAGACCTGACCATCGAGCTTTGCCGGGATGCAGGGCAAGCGCTGGGCAGCATCCTGCCCGCCCATTCGCGGGTCTGCATCGCCACCGACGCCAGGCTCAGCAGGGACACAGTCAGAGAGGCCGTTGTTTCAGGTCTTCTCTCAACTGGCACGGACGTAACCGACCTGGGCATGCTCCCCACCCCGGCCCTCGCCTTTTTAACTCGAGAGCTCGGATTCGACACAGGCATCATGGTCACAGCCTCGCATAATCCCCCTGAATACAACGGCATAAAGCTATTCAACGGAGATTCCTCCGGGTACAGCAGAGCACAGGAAGAGGAAATAGAGAAAATCCTGGAAGAACGAAATTTCAGAAACACTGAAGGGGGGAAACTCACCCAGGATTACGAAGCCAGAGAACGGTATTTTCAGTCGATAATAAGCATGTTCCCTAATTTGGAGAGGAAATTCAGAATCGTGGTTGACCCGGGAAACGGAGCAGCCTCCGGATTCGCCAGCGAGCTTTTCTCAAGGATTGGTCTGGAAGTTATGCCATTAAACGACGAGCCCGACGGGTCCTTTCCCAACAGGAACCCCGAGCCAAAGGAGGACACGATGAAAGGAACCATCGAGTTCCTCAGGAGACACGACGCCGACCTTGCCGTTTGCTTCGATGGGGACGCCGACCGGGTGGTCTTCTGCGACAGAGAGGGGTTTCTGGGCTTCACCGAGATGATCGCGTTCATTTCCAGGATAATGGTCAAACGGACGGGGAAAAACCGAATAGCAACCACCGTGGAGGCAGGCCAGCTT
>JBKGZM010000001.1:0-80656 GCA_046545575.1 Dehalococcoidia bacterium | reverse complement strand
TGATTCAATCATAAACGAGAAACCTCACTCTTTCAGGCTCATTTTCCGTTGGAAACCGATGCCCTCTCCAGGCTCATTTTGTATTGGAAGAGACTGGCACTCACCATCGAGAGATACGATGATACGGGCGCCAATCCCCAGGTTAAGGCAAGTAGCGCGAGCTACCATGTCTTTGACGTAACCGCCAGCAACGTGACCATAAGAGGACTGGACATCTACGGTGCCACAGATAGTAAGGCTGGTATACGCCTTGCCGAGGGCACTGACAATTGCACCATCCGGAACAACCGCTGCGGCTGGGATGAGAGCCATGGGAACTGGCACGGCATTCTCCTCGACGGTGGCTCCTCGCATTACACGGAATCCAACACCATTTCGGGTAATACGTGCAGCTACAATAGGAACTACAACATTTACATAGGCCTTAATTGTTTATACAACACCATTTCGGACAATGTCTGCAACAATAGCGAGACCCAGCATGGCGTTTTACTGTATTCCGCCTCCTCGAACGCGATATCTGCCAATACCTGCAACGGGAATGGAGAGGCCGGCATTATGCTGGCCCAGTACTCAACCAGCAACATCGTGTCGGGTAATACCTGTAACAATAATGACGAGGGTATACACTTGTATCACTCTGGAGTGGATGATAACATCTTCTATCTCAATAGCATGTCTGATAACAGCAATGGTAATGCTGTGGCGGTTTCCGGGACTGACAACACCTGGAACTCGCCCGTCAAGCTCTCATACCGCTACAATGGGAGCGCCTACAAGAACTACCTGGGCAACTACTACAGCGATTACGGGGGCTCGGACGACGACGGCGACGGCATAGGGGACGCGTCCTACAGCGACGAGAACGGCTACATGACCGATAATTTCCCGCTGATGGCAACAAGGTGCGACTACACCCTCATGACCTGGTGGCTGGGCAATCCCACAATGTACAAGGACGATATGAGCACCACCCCCGGAACGTACACTGTTCGAAACAATGATTCCGTGGTCTGGGTGGCTGACTACCATGCTCCCTCCGACCTCACTTTCCCCGAAAGCTCAACTAGTAACGGTACATGCTGGACCTATCAAATCGCCTTCGACGAGGCATTCGATCCAGAAACCAATATCACCTTGACCGTGGGCTATGCGGATTTGGACGGCAACAACTTCACAACCGCCGAGCACAGTGGCAATCCAAGTGTTTCCTTGGATGCAAGCGAAAATACCAGGGTTTTCTATGGCACCATCAGCGATACCCAGTCATTCGATGTGCCTTCGGGCAAGTACCTGGCCCTTGAGATAGACAACAACACCGGGAGCGACCGCAACGTCATGCGTGGGGCGAGCTGGAGCTTCATCTCCGCCTCGCACACGGAGAGCACCCCAACCCCGGCATACCCGGTCTCTGAACTGCCCACCATTGTTCTGGCAGGCATGGGTCTTCTGGGACTGGGAATCTACCTGTGGTTGAGGAAACGCAGGAAGGTACAAAGCGCCTCTGCCTGAGGCAGACAGGCGGGTAACTAAAAGTCAGATGCCGAAGATTGCTCCACCAGGAGTGATAGCTGCACACACCAGATTATGCCGTTCTGAATTTAATTCAGAATCTCCTGCCCTCGGCGGACCAAAGTCGGATGGAGCAATTTCTGTGTTGAGGCCTCTGGATTCCGCATCGGAGTGCGGAATGACGGGATAAGGTAATGTCATTTCGAGTCCGCCGCAAGCAGGGTGTACGTGCTGGCTCCTGGCAGGGCGGCAAGCGCAGGCTAAAGCCTGTGGCTACACTCCTCATCATGTCATCCGCCAGCAAGCGCAGGGCGGGGATCTACTCCCCGCCTCTCTCTGTTAGAGTGTAGCCGCACCCTTCAGGGTGCGTGACGCAGATCCAAGTCTGCCGCAGATTACAAACACAGGGGCAGGTTGGCCGACGTCGGCCAACCTGCCCCTAGCCGTCATTTCGTATCTGATGCGCACTACTTGACAAGAGCAAAGGACGGGTAAATAATGGAGGCAATGTCCTATATCGATAACATTTTGTTCCGCCTCTGGCGGAGCGAGGCGTTGAGAGACTGATTAATGGGGTATACTATCCGTCCGATGAGCCTGAGAGACCTTCCTCAGGTCGTGAGTATCGAAAGGGACTCTTTTCCATCCCCCTGGTCCGCTGACTACTTTCGCCATGAGGTCACAAGAAATAAAATCTCACGGTACCTTGTGGCCTGTGAAGGGAATTGGGTTCTGGGGTATATCGGGGTCTGGCTTGTGGTGGGTGAGATCCATATCACCACCATCGCTGTGGATAAGGCCCAACGCCGGAAGGGGATAGGAGAATCGCTGCTTATATCGGTGATTGAGCTGGCCTACCAACACAAGGCACGCTTTCTCACCCTGGAGGTTCGTGAAGCGAACTCGCCCGCCTGGTATTTGTATGCCAAGTACGGGTTTTCAGAGGTGGGCAAGCGTCCTCGCTATTACCGGGATACCGACGAGAATGCGGTGATCATGACCACTGAGGATATCTATTCGGACTCGTTTCAGCAGCTCTTTCAGAGGCTTAGGCAGGCCAACACTGAGAGGAGCAGGGGTGATTATTAACTAGGTCAAGCCTGACCTGGGTTTTCGTTTACACAACTTAACACCTATAATCATTGTGGAATTAAGTGTGGAGGGAGTCAATGGCAAAGAAGGTAATACAAATCCCGGTTGATGAGGAATTGCTCAATGCTCTGGACCGATTGTCCAAGAAACAAAGCAAAGCCAGATCCGAGCTTATTCGGCAAGCCTGTCAGCGCTACCTTGAGCAACTGGAATCCGAGGAGCTGGACCGGCTATATCAGCAGGGATACGAGAGGCTCCCTGAGAAGCCAGAGGTCGGCGAGGTCCAAATAGCTCTGGCTGATGAAGTTCTGTCCGGGGAGTCATGGTAAATGCGGCGTGGCGGGGTATGGTGGGCTGAACTACCGCCTCCCAGCGGCAGGCGGCCAGTTCTCTTGCTGTCGAGGGATGCAGCATACAGGGTGAGGACCTCGGTCACCGTTGGTATAGTTACCCGTACCGTTCGTTCCATCCCAGTTGAAGTTCCGCTCGGTATAGAAGACGGGATGCCTGAGGAGTGTGTCGTGAACCTGGACGATATCCTTACGATCCCCAAAGCCAGACTGGTGGAGCGAATTACCACCCTTCCCCCTCAGAAGATGAGCGCTGTTGCCAGGGCGATTGCTTTTCCCCTTGACCTGAAGGTCTGACACCAATGCAGAGCGCTCGCCTGATACCCGGTGGTTTCTAGATTCCGGATCGGGGTCCGGAATGACGACCATAAACGTCATTGCGAGGTGCCGCAGGCACCGAAGCAATCTCCGAGTTGAGAGGATGGGTAGGGGAGGCTAAAGCCTCCCCTCTGAGGCGAATTTATTCGCCTCTACCCTTTGGGCTGAATGAGAGTCCCCAACATGGCATTTCGAGTCCGCCCTTGGCGGGCGAGAAATCTTCATACTCTCTCAGGCTGCGGGGGACTAAAGTCTCCCCTACCCGATTGTAGGAGCGGTTTTCAAACCGCGATAATGGTTAGGAATGGCAGGTATGGAAACCTCCCCTACAGATGTCAAATCCTCAAGATTTCTCCCTTCGGTCGAAAATGACACACTGAGGGTGGGCTAAACTTTAGACTAAAGATACTCTTTTACCTTCTCCGCGGCCCCTTTTGACATCCCCTGAACCGAGGCGATCTCGTTTGCCGAGGCTTCCCTGATCCTCTTGACCGAGCCGAACTTCCTCAGCAGGGCCTTCTTGCGTTTGGGCCCGATGCCCGGCACCTCGTCGAGTCCGGAAGTCAGGGCGCTTTTCCCCCTCATGTTTTGATGATAGGTAATGGCGAAACGGTGCGCCTCATCCCGGATACGCTGCACGAGGTACAGAGCCTGTGAGTTGTTGGGCAGCCGGATCGGTTCGTCGACTTCCGGCACAAAGAGTTCTTCGTACTCTTTTGCAATGCTGGCTACAGGCACGGCTTCAGCTCCATCTCTCCGGAGTATTTCCAGGACCGCATTCAGGTGACCTCGCCCTCCGTCGATGAGGACCAGATCGGGGACGATGCCCCAGCTCTGTCCCTCTCCTGTTGATGCCCTTGCCAGGCGCCGTCGGATTACCTCCTGCATCATTGCGTAATCATCGATACCGCTTACCGACTTTATCTTGAACCGTCGATAATGTGAACGCTTGGGCTGTCCGTTCTCGAAGACGACCATGCTCCCCACTGCCGATGTCCCGCGGATGTTGGAGATATCATAGCATTCTATTCGGTTGGGTAAGCGAGGCAGCGATAAAGCCTCCTTCAGCTCTTCCAGGGCCGTCCGCCAAAGGCGGATTTTCCCGCTATCGGCGAGCCACTTGATGCGGAATTGTTCCAGCAGATCGGATGCGTTCTCAGCGACCATGTCCACCAGTTTCTTCTTCTCTCCCCGGCGGGGCACTATTAGCCTGACTCTGTGCCCACTCTTGCTCACCAACCCGCTCTCGACCAGTTGGGGGTTATCCGCTTCCACTTGGAGCAGTATCTGCGGTGGGATATTGGCTCCCGAACCGTAGAACTGCTCCACAAAGCTGGCAATGATCTCAGCGGGGGATTCATCCTGAATGCCCTCCATGATAAAGTGTTCTTTGCCCAGAAGCTTGCCGCCGCGAATGGAAAAGACCTGAGCACAGGCCACGTTACTATCCCGGGCAATAGCGATGACGTCCTCGTTGACCTTACGGTTGGAGACCACCTTCTGCTGCTCCATGATGCTTTCGATGGACTGGATCTGGTCTCTGATAGAGGCCGCTTTCTCGAATTCCAGGTTGGCTGATGCCTTCGCCATCTTGCTCTTGAGCTGGCGAATGATGCGCTCGTGCTTTCCTTCCAGGAAGAGGATCACCTGGTCTATTATCCCCCGGTATTCCTCCTTGCTCACCGCCCCGATGCAGGGTCCTGCACAGCGGTTAAGATGGTATTCAAGGCAGGGCCTGGTGCTGGTACCGGTTATGGGCCCCTTACACGTTCGGTAGGGGAAGAGCTTGTTGAGCAGATTCATGGTCCTGCGCAGGGAGCTTGCGCTGGCGAAAGGGCCGAAGTAACGGCTCCCGTCATCGATGAGACGCCTGGTGACCTGGATATTGGGCCAATCATCAGAGAGTGCAATTTTCAGGTAGGGATAGGTCTTGTCGTCTTTGAGGCGGACATTGTAACGCGGTTGATATTTCTTGATGAGGTTGTTTTCCAGGATAAACGACTCTTGCTCCGAGCTCGTGATAATGAAGTCGATATCGGCCGTTTTGGACACCAGGGTCTGGAGCTTGGGAGTTTGGCCGTAGGGGGAAAAGTGGGAGCGCACGCGGTTCTGCAAATTTGATGCTTTACCGACGTACAGCACGGTCTTGGCCGCGTCCAGGAACAGGTACACCCCTGGCTTGGCTGGAAGCGTTTTCAGTTTGTCCTGAATACCTTGCTGGCTCATTATCCATCTTTACCCTTTGCTGTAGCCAGTGCGGCTGACATTGACGACTCCCTCTATTCCTCCTAGCTTGGAGAACAGCCGGCCTAAATGCCCCATATCGGTGATGTCTACAGTAAGGAAAATGGTCGTGCTCCCATCCTCGTGGTCGGTGTTTGAGATAGCCACTATGTTTATCTTGGCTTCCGAGACAACGCTGGTTATGTCCTTGATCAGCCCTACGCGGTCCTGGGCTCTCACGGCAATCGATACAGGATATGATCCTTTGAGTGCTCCCCAGCTTACTTCAACCAGCCTTTGCGGATCGTCTACCTTGGCGATGTTGGGACAGTCTCTGCGATGGACGGTAACCCCCTTGTTGCGGGTAACATAGCCGATGATGTGGTCACCAGGTATGGGCGTGCAGCATGGGGCCAGGTTGGTCAGGAGATCTTCTGCACCAAGCACCTGAACCCCTTCAGCTGGCTCCGCTTGTTTTGGGGCGCTTGGTCCCTGTGCCAGGCGAGAGTCCTGTGTCCGAGGCTCCTCTTTAGGGACCAGTTTGGCCCCAAGCTGATGAATATTGACCTCGCCACAGCCGATGGCTATCATAAACTCATTTACATCGTCATATCCGAATAGCTCAGCGATTTCCTCCTCGCTGAACCCAAGGCTAAGCCGCTTAAGCTCTTTCTCCAGAAGGTTCTTGCCCCGATCCAGGTTCTCGGCTCTTTCCTGCCTGCGGAACCATTGCTTAATCTTCTCCTTTGCCTGATGGCTTTTCACATAGCCCAGCTCCGGATTCAACCAATCAAGGCTAGGCCCTTTACCGTACTTTGCGCTCAGGATATCGACGACATCCCCATCCTTAAGCTGGTAGGCAAGCTGCACTAGCTTGCCGTTGACCTTTGCCCCAGTACAGCGGTGCCCCAGATCGGTATGGATGCGATAGGCGAAATCGAGCGGAGTTGAACCTCTGGGCAATTCCCTGATCTCTCCCTTTGGGGTGAAGACATAGACCTGGTCTCTGAAGATATCGGTCTTGAGCGACTCGATAAACCCCGTGCCGGTCAAATCCTGCTGCCAGCTCACCAGTTGTCTGAACAGGGAGAGTTTTTCCTCGAAGCGTAAATCCTTGGTTTCGCCTTCCTTATAACGCCAGTGTGCGGCTATGCCATATTCGTTCGTGCGGTGCATCTCATGTGTTCTGATCTGGATTTCCAGGGGCTTTCCTTCCACAGCTATTACGACTGTATGGAGGGACTGATACATGTTACCCTTCGGGTTTGCAATGTAGTCATCGAACTGACCTGCCAGTGGGTGCCAGAGTCCGTGAATGATACCAAGCGCGCTATAGCAATCCGAGACCTTGTCTACCAGCACTCGAAGCGCTAGCAAATCGTATATGTCGGTGGATTCCTTGCCCTGTCGATCATATACTTCCATTTTGTTGTAAATGCTATATACGCTCTTCGGTCGGCCAGTGATCTCCGCTTTGAGACCTGCCTTTTTGAATTCTTCTTTCAGGACCCTTGTAGCATGAGCGATATACCGTTCCCATTCAGTCTTCCTGACATCCAGGAGTTTGCTTATCTCTTTGTATTCGTCTGGGTAAAGGTTGCGGAAGGCTATATCCTCCAGTTCACTCCGCATTCCCCCAATCCCCAACCTCTGAGCCAGGGGGACGTATATCTCCATGGTTTCCTCGGCAAGGGGCTTGCGCTCCCGAGGAGATAACTTCTTAATAGTGCGCATGACCTCCAGTCTGTTTGCAAGGCTGATAATGACTACTCGTATATCCTCTGCCAGGGCAAGGAACATCTTGCGCAGGTTTTCCGCTTGAACCTCGTCGGGAGAGTACCAGGAGATACTGCTTACCTTGTTGACGTCGTTAACGAGGTTTGCTACATCATCACCAAAGTTCTTCTGGATGCTGGTTGTGATGTCAGTATCACCGCTGGGCACGCTCTGCAAGATCGCTGCCGTTATGCCGGGGGCGTCCATACGGAAACCCGCAAGAATCATGGCAACCTCTAATGCCCGATCGAGGTCCGGATGGCCTGCGTCGAGTGCGAATCGGCAGGCTTCTTCAATACGAGAAACCGATTCCCGGGGCAAGTATTCACTTGCTTTGGTGGTCAGGTCTTTTATGTCCATCAATTTGAGTATAGCGCGGTAGTATTTTATGTTCAATGCAGAGAGGATGCTACAGAGTGAGCGATGGTGAATATTGGAAACCTCCTTGCCGTTGGCAACAAGGAGGCTTCCACGTAGAGTTGCCGCATTGATGACTGAGCTAAAACAGATTCAGCGAGAGCCTGTTCTTCCTATCTTTCTGTTATTTCCTCTCGAAGCTGAATAGTTTGTCCTGAGGCAGCTCCAGTATGTTGGTCAGGAATTCCTCTTCTGCTGCCTGGAATTCGGCTGTCTTTTCCTCAGTGGCTTCACCAAGCCTCAGTTTGCGTATAGTCTCAGGATTTATTACATCCATCAGCTTCTCAGGAACGGCGGCATCCTTGATCCCGACTCTGATTTTCTCACCGGTTGACTTTCGGGTAAAGGTAAAGGAAAGGCCCTCTATTGAGAATGCCCAGGGATCGGCGATCTTGAGGTCAAGGTCTCCTGACGGGAGGGTCTTGATCTCTCCTTCTCCGGTGCCATTCTCCCCAACGGGCCTGATGAGTTTCTTGATGTAGTGAAAACAGTTCATTACTCCGAAGGTGTACCAAGGCAAGCCTGTAGCGGCTATCTGAATATCCTCCCGTGATGGCACCTCAGTGCCCCACAGTTCTGATATAGCAAGGCGAGTTGCTCGAAAAGCAAGCGCTGACCATGGTTCCTCACCGTCGGTCATGTCAGGGATGCCTTTGAATTCCCATACGTCCTCGATAGATATCTCCACTATCCATCCCTCTTCATCTTGAACTGAAATAGTGGGCAAAACTGACTTCACAGGGCCTTCTTCAATCCTTGACTGCAGAGTAGTAATTCGCTCGTTGGCCGCAGCGAGCTCGCTCTCCAACTCGGAGATCTTGGTCTCCAGGTTGGAAACCCGCTCTCTGGATGATTCCAGCTCACTCTGAAGCTCAGCCAGATTTTGCTCGGCTGCGTCTCTATCCGCCACTACTTGGTCATATTCACTCTGCGGCACAACAGCGGGAGACGGCTCTTCCTCTCCGCCACAGCTCGCAGCTAACCCGCTTGCTGGAATCAGTACTAGTATTAGTAGAATCGGCAGTAATTTCCGCATTGTTCCCCCTTGAATACTGGTTTTGTTGCTCGGTACGCGTTGGATCTCACATTTGAGCTTCCCCTTTCGTGGGGCCGATTCTGGTGGT
The DNA here is from genome assembly GCA_046545575.1 of Dehalococcoidia bacterium. GTDB lineage: Bacteria > Chloroflexota > Dehalococcoidia > SZUA-161 > SpSt-899 > JAGXOF01. Next base: position 71,844 of record JBKGZM010000001.1, on the reverse strand, counting down.
CCCTCTTAATATACCCTTTTTAGTATTTTAAGCTCTGATAAACGCTTTATGCAACTGCGTAAAGCAAATAATAATTTCCTAGGAGCTGATGTTGGTGTGTGAAAAAGCATTGCCGGTGGCTTGGGTTTTTCTCTCCTGCAAATTGTGGTGCATGTATATACAAACTGTACATCACCCAGGATGTGGAATTACTCCAGCATCCTGGGTGATGGGACTACGTGGTTACCTCTTCTGGTTAGCTACGGTAGCGAGCAGCGATCGGAATGTGGTCTTTTCTCGGGAGACCATTGCAACATCTAGCGGAACGTGCGATAGTAGCCTTTCGTATAGGGTGGCTCAGCGTATTTTAGCAAGGTTATCCTGGGCTCATCGATTAGCAGAGGTGCCACCTTATCGTCCAGGGCTTTTCGTTGGGTGCTATCCTCCCATGCTTTCCAGTGTTCAACGCTCTCCCAGTTGCTTATCACCATGCAAAGGGAATGGTTCTCATACCCAACCAGTGTTTCCCCCGATATATAGCCTGGTTGCCCCAAGGCACTCCCCCGAATCTCGCGTATTAATTTGAGGACCTCTGCTTCCTGGCCCTCCTTGATATGGCGCTCAACTACAACTCGTATCATTCCTTCCTCCTCCAGGTTTGTGCCTTTTGGGCCCAGCTACCCACCACCAGCATCACGTGTACCGAGAGTGCTCATCTACACATGTCTACAACGCGATCTACCTTGGAAGGGTATTTCCGCCCTCTGCTAGATGAGATATTGCCCTCTTCCAATCAAGGGAGAGGAACAGGACGCCCTGCGTCAGGTAACGTAATAGAGTTAGCCTACACCTTGCTCAACTTTGAAGGACAATCTCACCTTGATGCGATAAGCTTTGATCTTGTTGTTCTCGAGTTGCATATCCATCTCGACTACCTCGGCGATGCGCAGGTCCCTCAAGCTCTCTGCCGCCTTTGTAACCGCTGCTTCTGCAGCTTTCTCCCATGACTCGGTACTCGTTCCCACCAGTTCGATGAATTTGTACACGCTTTCCATACTTACTCCTTTCTAGGACAAATCAACTCTGTCCAATTCTGTGGTGACCACATGTTAGCACGGTTGTGAGCTGTAGTCAATCCTTTTTTGAGGTGTCGATGGATTTATTCAACTTATGATAATTGTTGGGAAAGAGTTTGTTATTAATTAGAGAGAGAAAAAGTGCATTGAGGTGTAAGGACTACAATGTTACCATGCCTATGTGAAGCGTTTGCCTCTGTTGATGATATCCTTTGCTATACTTCATGTCATTATCATCCTCGTGTTGTTCAATACGGATCTCTACGGCGAACGTTTGTATAGTGGGACCGGGTTATGCTTCGAGTATGCGTCAAAGGTGTTTCGGGGCGAGGTGCCCTACAAGGATTTCCTGGTTGAGTACCCGCCTTTATCACTCCTTGTCTTTCTCTTGCCACGCCTTATAGCTGATGATGCCGCTACCTATGCTGCGGCGTTCTCGGGGATGATTGTCCTGCTTGACCTGGCAACCCTGGCACTGGGTGTAGCGCTTGCCCGCCGTGCAGGGTATTCGGTACTCACGGGCTCGATTGCCTACACCTTTGCCCTGCTGGTGACAGGACCACTACTCATCGAACACTATGACCTGTTTCCGGCTGTGCTTACTTTATTTGTCCTTTATGCTTTTGCGAGAGGATGGCACAAGGCCTCATGGTCAGTGCTTGCGCTGGGAATGATGGCGAAGATTTACCCGGTCATTATCGCCCCTCTTTTTCTGGTTCGCTATATCCATGACAGAGATTATCAGCATCTCAGGGCCGGAATACTGAGCTTTGCGGTCACAGTGGCGGTGGTTGTATTGCCGTGGGTAATTATCGATGCCGCGGAATTCTGGGGGTTGATCGCGTATCACATGGAACGGGGAATTCAAATAGAAAGCACCTATGCATCCTTTCTGTTAATAGCGGATAATCTGGGACTCACCACAGTCGCCAGGGAAATGAGCCACGGTTCCTGGAATGTGGTCTCGCCGGCGACCGGGGTGCTGGCAAATCTCTCTTCCGTTTTGATGCCGGTCTCCGTTGCCGCGATATGCTGGTCCTATTACAGGGCTCTGAGAAGAAGTATTCGTTCCTCGACTCTTTCTGATGAGCGGCTTGTTTTCCATGCTGTAGCGATGATCCTTGTCTTGCTGTTTACCTCCAAGGTTTTCTCTCCCCAGTACCTCATCTGGCTTTATCCCCTCGTTCCTCTGGTAATGGGGAAGCGGAGTGTGACGTTGTGTGTGGTTTTCGCCGCCATAGGCGCTCTCACTCACTATGTTTGGCCCAGCCACTATGCCGATCTATGGCATGGCTATGCGGGTGGAGTGATTGCTCTCTTTGCCAGGAATATTCTGGTGATCGTAATGGCCTGGCTCGTGCTTAAGCCTTTCAGAAGGCGGATTTCATGACCTTCTTGGGACAGTCTAAAGACCTGTCTCTACATCTAACCGTCATTCCGGCTTTCGCCGGAATCCAGTGCCATAAGGGGTAGGCTGGCCGACGTCGGCCAGCCTACCCCGACTTGATGGAAGCAGTCAGTTCGGGGGGGGGGGCGGAGTCCGTGGACTGCGAACTGCTCTCGATGATTGTATAACCTGGATGATTTGTACTAAAATAAGGTTGTGTGTCTTGCTGTACCGGTAAAGGTAGTTTCAATCGATGGTGATGAGGCGAAGGTAGATGTTAGCGGAGTGACGCGCCGCGTAAGCATCGCTCTAACCCCGGAGGTGAAGGTAGGCGACTACGTTCTCCTGCATACGGGCTATGCGATTGGAGTCCTGGACCAGGATGAGGCACAGGAAACCCTCAACCTCCTCCAAGAGATAGCTGATTTCAGTGAAATTCGTTGACGAATACCAGGATAGCGAGTTAGCCCAAAAACTGGCTCGCAGGATTGCTGCCTTTTCCACGAAGCCTGTTGTTTTGATGGAGTTTTGTGGAGGGCACACACATGCTATTCTAAGGTACGGAATCCGTCAGTTGCTGCCCGATACAGTGGAAATGAGGTCAGGGCCCGGGTGTCCGGTGTGCGTGACCGCAACTGCTGACCTCGACAAAGCCATCGCCATTGCATATTTGCCCGATACCGTCATCACCACCTTTGGTGACATGGTCAAGGTCCCCGGTAGCCGATCGAGTCTTCAGCAGGCAAAGGCTGAGGGGGCCGATGTGCGGATAGTGTATTCAGCGATCGATGCGGTCAGCATAGCTGAGAACAACCCTGAGAAGTCGGTTGTATTTGTCGGCATCGGTTTTGAGACCACCGCCCCTACCATTGCTGCTTCCATACTTAAAGCGGAGGAGAAAGGAATTTCGAACTTCCATGTTTTGTCACTCCACAAGCTGACTCCGCCTGTTGTAAAGGCGCTTCTTGATTCAGGAGAAACGAAACTGGACGGCATAATCGGCCCCGGTCATGTCAGTGTGGTCATTGGCTCTCAGCCCTACCAGTTCATCGCTGAGGACTATGGGATTGGGTGTGTTATCTCAGGGTTTGAACCGCTGGATATTCTCTTTACTGTAGATAAGCTGGTGGAGCAGGTTGAAAAGGGAGAACCCCGGGTTGAGATAGCCTATCCCCGGGGTGTGAAGCCTGAGGGAAACAGGCATGCCTTGCAGCTCATGCAGCAGGTATTTGAGATTGGCGAGGCAAATTGGCGGGGCATCGGAATCGTGCCGGAAAGCGGACTAAAAATAAGACCGGGATATGAACGCTTTGATGCCGACAGGGCTTTTCCGGTAAGTCTGGAGCCAGCAAAGGAGCCCGATGGCTGCCGGTGTGGGGATGTCGTTCGAGGAGTTGCCAACCCGCTTGAATGCAGGCTCTTCGGGAAGGCCTGCACTCCGGAGAGTCCGGTAGGACCCTGCATGGTCTCCAGTGAGGGAGCATGCGCGGCGTATTACAAATACGCTTCAGACGACGGAGTTCGCCATGACTGATGAAACTATCCTTGTAGCACATGGAAGCGGGGGGAAACTGAGCCACGATCTGGTGGCAAAGAGATTCTTGCCCTTCCTCGCCAACCCCGAACTCGATAAGATGGATGATTCGGCGGTCCTGGAGATGAGCGGGCGTGTGGCCTTTACTACAGATAGTTATGTGGTAAACCCGATCTTCTTCCCAGGGGGCGATATCGGGAAGCTAGCCGTCTGCGGAACGGTAAATGACCTGGCCATGAGCGGAGCCAGGCCGATGTATCTCAGTCTCTCTGTGGTTATAGAAGAGGGGTTTCCTTTCAATGATCTTGAACGAATAATGCAGTCGGTGAAAAATGCCGCTGGAGAAGCCGGGGTGAGCATAGTCACCGGCGATACCAAGGTGGTAAACCAAGGTCAGGCCGATAAGCTGTTTATCACTACCTCAGGAATAGGAATAGTCCCTCCCGAGGTTAATGTCTCGGGATCCAACGCCATGCCCGGCGATAAGGTGATTCTAAGTGGGACCATCGGTGATCATGGCATGGCCATAATGAGTCGGCGTGAAGGACTGAACTTCTCGGTGCCTGTGGAAAGCGATTGTGCTCCTCTGGGCAAGCTGGTCGCCGAAATTCTATCTGCCTCTGGCGGACCGTCGAACGTTCACTGCCTGCGTGACCCCACACGGGGTGGTCTCACAACGACGCTCAATGAATTCGCCCAGCAGTCAAATGTGGGGATTGTAATCGAGGAAGGAAGGGTTCCCGTAAAAGAAGGGGTGAGAGCTGCCTGCGAGCTTCTGGGGTTTGACCCTCTCTACGTGGCTAATGAAGGGAAATTGGTATCGATAGTGGACCCAGAGCATGCTGAGGAAGTTGTCGATAAGATGAAGGAAAGCGATTATGGCAAGGATGCCGCTGTCATAGGGGAGGTAGTATCCGAGCATCCGGGGAAAGTCATAATGAAGACGAAGCTGGGCCCCTCCCGGATCATCGATATGCTCTCCGGAGAGCTCCTGCCACGAATATGTTGACGAGTTTACTGGTCGGCCTTTTCCACACCGGCGCGTACAAAATCCAGGGCCCCTGGTGTATTCTTCCAGTGGTGACCCTGGTCGTTCCAGTACCAGTACGCTTCGTCTGCTCCCCCGACTGTAACCATGTTGGAATAAAGATTATCCGGTTGGTTGTGCCGTTTCTTGGCCAGCTCCCTACCCACGAGCGGCAAGCAGTGCATGGCTCCCTTGAGCGCGGTCTCAGCTTCTTCTTCGAGCCCCATTTGATACAAAGCCAGGACCCGGCCATACAGTACCTCTGGCGTGATATCCAGGGGGAACCTCTCTGCGATACCCAGCACCTCCCAGGGCCTGCCTAAACGGAAACAACAGTCGATGGCAATCGCGCGTACCCCCTGATTGTCGTTGGGGTTCAGTGCTAACAGGTTCATGAAGGAGGTGAAAGCACTTTCGGTCTCCCCATTTTCCATAAGTGTCAGCCCCAGCCCCTCGTAAGCGCGCAGAAAAGGACGGTTATCCAGGAACCCCCAGGGCAGAAGATCTTCACCTATGGAAAAGTCCTTGGGGAAGCAACTGAATCCGAGCCCTACTGCCTCATTCCACGTCTGTAAGGCTTGGCGAGTCCTGTTTGTCTCTTCGAGCAAGATGGCAAGCTGGTGGTAGGCGTCTATAAACTCAGGGTAGCTGCTGAGGAGTTGGTGGTACTGCTCCTCAGCTTGGGAAAGGTACTCTTCTTGCCACAGGTCTACAGCTTTATGGAACTCCTCATGTACCTCGGGGGTGAGCCTTGGGAATTCAAAGCTCCATTCATTCTCTCCGATCTGTCGCAATACCAGAACATCTCCAGGGAGATTGCCCTGACTTTTTTCTTCCATTACACCTCCTGACTCAATAGTATAGCTTCACCCTTGCGTTTGTCAAAGAATTATGCTTACTCCACGGTAATCAACTCGATCTCAAACACCTCGGGCCAAAGCTTTCCAGTCACGAGCAACTGCTCTTGCTGGGCATTATACGCTATTCCGTTCAGAACATCAACAGGTTTACTCAAATTCTCCTCATTCAGAAGGCCTTTTAGTTCTATCCAGCCCACCACTTCGCCTGTCCTTGGGTTAATCCTCGCTATGCGGTCTGTTAAAAAGACGTTCGCGAAGACCTCCCCGCTGATGTGCTCAAGTTCGTTGAGTTTCGTAACAGGTTCGCCCTTATAATGCACATCGATCTCGCCGGTCTTCTCAAAGGTTTCAGGGTTCAGAAAGCGCAGGGTTGAGGTGCCGTCGCTCATGATGAGCTGTTCGCCATCGTGAGTGAGACCCCACCCCTCCCCCCGATACCCGAACTCGCCCAGCAGTTCGAAACGCTCCTTCTCATACACGAACCCGGTACCAGACTGCAGGGTCAACTGGATTATCCTGTCCTCAAATATCGTGATGCCCTCGCCGAAGAATTGCTCCGGCAAATCGTGCATTTTTAGGACCTCCCCGGTCTCAAGATCCACCTTGCGCAAGCTGGATTGCCCGTAACGCCCCGTCCCTTCATAGAGAAATCCATCTTCAAAGACCAGTCCCTGTGTGTAGGCGTTGCTGTCATGTGGGAAAGTATTGGCGACTCTGTAGGTGTGAAGCTTGGGAGATTGGGGGGGGGGGGTAGGAGTGGGGGCAGCTTCTTTCAGGCAAGACAGGGGGGCTGTCATCATCACCAGCGCGATGAAAACCAGGATGCTCAGAAGATTCATACAGACGACCTTGATATATCTCCTCAGGTAATTTTGAGGACCTTCGCCCCCCGTATTTTGCTTGTCTTAAGCTCGACCAGGGCCCTGTTTGCCTCTTCCAGCGGGAACTCCTGAACCTCGGGGTTGATGGGTATTTCCGCTGCCAGTTGCAGACACTCGCTGACGTCTCGCCTCGCTACATTGGCCACGCTCTTTATCTCCTTTTCCATCCAGAGATGGGTCGAGTATTCGAGGTTCAGTAGATATTCCTTGTCCACATCTTCTTTGCGGATGGCGTTTATCACCAGTCTGCCGCCCCCTTCCAGGTTCTTCAGGGCTTCGACGATCGGTTTCCATACAGGGGTTGTGTCGATGATAGCATCCAGCTTCTCCGGGGATTCCTCGGCAGTATCACCTGCCCAGACAGCACCGAGTTCCCTTGCGAACTCCTGTTCCTTTGGATTTCGGGCAAACACAAAGACCCTGGCATTGGGATAACGATGGTTCGCCATTTGGAGAACGAGGTGTGCGGAAGCCCCGAACCCTGTGAGCCCCAGGTTCTGTCCGTCTCTGAGACCGGTCAATCTGAGTGCCCGGTAGCCGACGGCGCCGGCGCACATGAGCGGAGCAGCCTGCGAATCGGAGAAGACATCGGGGATGCTGTAGGCGAAGCCTTCAGGAACCGTCATGTACTGCGCATATCCGCCATTGGCATCCCTGCCCGTAGCCTTGAAGTCAGGGCACAGGTTCTCATAGCCCTCCTTACATAGCTTGCATTCCCCGCATGCTGAGTGGATCCAGGCAACGCCAACCCTGTCCCCGGTGTTGAAGGCACTGGTATTGGGACCATTTCTTTCCACTCTCCCAACTACCTCATGCCCCAGCACAACCGGCAGATTCGGCGGGGGCGTCCTCCCTTCGATTTCATCGAGTTCGGTGTGGCAGACGCCGCAGGCCGAAACCTTTACGAGAATCTCTCCCTCACCGGGTTCGGGTTCTGGCAGGTCCATGAATTCCAGCGGCGTGCTGTCTTCCTCCATGCTGCAAAGGTTCAGCACCATCGCTTTCATTGTGATATCACCTTTATGCTACTATTCTAAGGCAGTCAATCGTTGAGAGGGAGAATGTGTGCTCTGGATTTCTTCTCGTCAACGGTGATAAGGGCGCCTTTCTCCAAATGCTCCTTGAATCGTTCGAGCACTGAAATTACGAGGGTTTGCAAATGGTATGGACTAACATTCTGAGTTCGTATCTGGAGAACGCTTGGACAATCTGCTCTCGTGGCAGCGAGGATGGCACCAAACTCCAAATCATGGGTAAGGATAATATATTCATTTGTTCTTGCCCATTTCAGGATATCCCTGTCTGGGGCTCGCGGGTCACCAATAGTAGACCAATGGACTGCTTTCCACCCTGCAGCCTCCAGCACGTTCGTCCACGTTGGTGAAAGATTCATGTCGATGAGAAGTTTCATGATGTCGAAGCAAAAGGAACTTCAATTTCCTCCGCCCGCCACGCAGCATAGGCGAGTGCTTCATCGATATCTTGTGGTTCCAGATAAGGATACAGCTTTAGAACATCTTCCTTGGTATGCCCGGAAGCTATAAGCCCTACAATCATGCCCACGGTTACGCGCATACCACGTATGCAGGGTTTGCCCCCCATTACATCCGGGTTGAAGGTTATTCTGGTTAGTTCTTTCATATGAACCCCTTGACATTAATTTCCAAGCTGCTTATGAATTCGTGTTTCGGTGCCCAGAACAGCGCTATGCTCACTTACATTGCGCTTTCTTGGAAACAAATCTTTTCTACGTGTCATTATATCACTTCCATTCGAACGACCGTACATATGCAATATAAAAATCCCTCAAACCGTTCACTCAACGGGCGCTAAATTCCTCTCATACCCCTCCACAACGTATTTCTTCCCCTTCCTGATTATCCTATGCCCCTCTGATTCCAGCCGCCTCTTTTGCTCCCTCCGCAGTTAAAGTGGGTTGTTTTGCCCTAGATTACCTCAGTGATCGTTGCTTGTCAAGAGGCTGTAGGCACCAGGCTATTGAAATTTTCTGAGAAATCAAGCAAAATGGCTATGGTAAAGCCGTAGTTTTTGTGGGCTGATGGAAGGGCTTTGTATGGTAGACACAGGCAAGATCTGAGTATGGATATGCCGTTCTTAAAGCCCCGGAGCACTTGGCATATGGTTTCTCAAGGACTTTATCAGTAGGAGGCAAAATTGGTAAATAAAGTGGAAACGCCCCCGATTGTGCTGGACCAGGACCGGTGTAGTCAGTGTCTCATTTGTCAGTCGATCTGCCCCTTTGAAGCGATATCCCGTGAAGATGGCCAGGCCCCATCAATCGACCTGGACAAGTGCATGGTCTGTGGTATGTGTGCAAGCGCATGCCCCTCGGGAGTGATAGAGCCCTACTATTATGGCTATGATTCAATGATCAAGCATGTGGAGTCGAAGAAGACAGAGGATACTGAGAACCTGGTGGTAATGTGCAGGGGCAGCAGCCCGCCAGGATGTGATATACTGGACATTTTGCAGGATTACAGTTTGGAGAAATCCGTGTTTCTCCGCGTGCCCTGTGTAGGGCGAATACCCGCGGAGTTTTACTTGAAGGCTTTCTCATTGGGATTGAAACGAATTGTGGCAGTTCAATGCACTGAGGAATTCTGCCACTTCAATCAGGGAAGCCAATTGAACACGCGCCGCGTCACTGCCCTGAACATGCTTCTCAGCGGACTCGGCTACAGTGATGACGCCTTGACGGTAATTGAGAACCCTCAGCAGGCCACATATGACACCTCCAAGTGTGTCGGCTGTGATAAGTGCGTTTACATTTGTCCCTATGGCGCAATCGAGGCTCAGCCGCTGTCCACTCCCAAAATAAACTACGATAAATGCACTGGCTGTGGTGCATGCGCTCTCGTGTGTCCTCACCTCGCGATAGAGGTCAAGGGATTCGAGCACGAGCGTCTGGCTGGTCAGATTCAGAATTACCGCGAAAAGCTCAGCGAGATAAAATCACGGGGCATATCGCCCGCGATTCTCGTCTTCTGCTGTCAGTGGGCGGAATTCTCTGCTCTGGACTCGGTGCGAGATGGATTCATAAGGGATAACGTTGCGCTGGTCGAGATTCCCTGCTTCAACAAGCTGGATCCGATCAACGTCCTCCAAGCGTTCCGCTCCGGTTTCGATGGCGTGTTGGCTGTCGCCTGCCAGGACGATGATTGCAAGTCCAAGGAAGGCAGGAATACCGCTGAGGATAACATGGCTGTGCTGGATACCACTTTGAGGAGAATGGGACTTGAGGACAATTTCGAGGTGTTCAAGACCTATCCCAGGAATGTGGGGGATTTCGAGGCCGCGCTTGATTCCTTCGTTGCCAAGGTTTCTTCTTTTCCAAAAAAGTAGGGGGTATTGAATGAATAAGATCGTCGAAAAAAAGGAACTCGCTCCAAAGATAAAGCAATTCGAGATAGAGAACCCGGAGATAGCTGCTAAGGTCAGTCCGGGGCAGTTTGTGGTAGTGATTATAGGAGAAAGAGGGGAAAGATTCCCTCTCACCGTTGCCGGTGCGGACCCTTCCAAAGGGACGATACGGCTGATTTTCAATGAAGTGGGAAAAAGCAGTAAGGAATTGGGCTCTTTAAGTGTCGGACAGGAGCTCATGGGGTTGGCAGGGCCATTGGGAATTCCAACTGAGATAGAGAAATTCGGTACGGTGCTTTGCTTCGGCGGAGGGGTCATGAGCGGGCCTCTTCTGTACATCGCCGAGGCCTTCCGTCAGGCCGGTAACAAACTCATTGTCGCTATCGGGGCGAGAACGAGTGAACTTCTCATTTTCAAAGAAGAACTGCAGGCAATAGCCGACAAGTTCTATGTATGTACCGACGATGGCTCCGAGGGATATGAAGGAGTGGACTTCCTGAACGATGTATTAAAAGAAGAAAAGGTTGATCACGCAATCGCTATGAGCGTAGCCACCGCTACGCAGAAGGCGATTTGTGAGATAACACGGCCCTTTGGAATAAAAACCATTACGTCCCTTACTCCGATAATGCTCGATGGAACAGGAATGTGCGGCGTCTGCCGCGTTCAGGTAGGCGGAGAGACGAAATTCGCCTGCGTGGATGGGCCAGAGTTCGATGGACATCTCGTCGATTGGGACCTTCTGGAATCGAGAAAGCGAACATATGCGGCGGAAGAGCGAACATCTTCTCTCTGCTACGAGATGGGTGAAGAATTTGCCTCGGCAGAGAAATAGAAAGGAGAGGTATGGCCAAGCTAAACCTAAATCGCGTGCCGATGAACAAGCAGGAGCCGGAGATACGGAGATGGAATCCGTATGAGGTGGCTCTGGGCTATTCCTATGAGCAGGCTGTTGAGGAGGCAAATCGCTGTATCCAGTGTAAGAAACCGGGCTGTATCAATGGTTGCCCTGTGAATGTGGACATTCCTGGCTTTGTCGGTGCTCTCGCGCAGGGGAACCTTCCTCAGGCAGCCCAGGTTCTGTGGAAACACAACAGTCTCCCGGCGATCTGCGGCCGGGTTTGTCCGCAGGAGACACAGTGTGAGAGCCAGTGTAGTCTGGCCAACAAGGGTGCGCCGGTGGCCATCGGACGGCTTGAGAGATTTGTGGCCGACTGGGCGCGGGCAAATCCGGAAGAGTCCGGGGTTTTCAAACCGGAACTTCCGAAATCAACAGGCAAGAAGGTAGCGATACTGGGCTCAGGGCCTGCGGGTCTCACCTGTGCCGCTGACCTGGCTAAATCAGGACATCAGGTCACTGTTTTTGAGGCTCTTCATCTCGCCGGTGGCGTTTGTGTGTACGGCATACCCGAATTCCGTTTGCCCAAGAGCATCGTGCAAGCCGAGGCCAACTATCTTCAGGATACGTTGGGGGTGGATTTCCAACTAAATCACGTTATGGGAAGAATAGCCAACGTCGACGAATTGCTAAAAGATGGTCATGATGCCGTTTTTATCGGCGTTGGTGCCGGAGCGCCGATGTTTATGAACATCCCCGGAGAGAGCTCAAAGGGAGTCTATTCCGCAAATGAGTTTCTAGTCCGGCTGAATCTGATGAAGGCATACCTTTTTCCTCAGTATGATACGCCAATAAAGACCGGCAAGCGAGTAGCTGTGTTAGGAGCTGGCAATGTTACAATGGACTCGGCCAGGTGGGCATTGCGGATGGGAGCAGAGGAGGTGCATGTTGTCTACCGCCGTACCAAAGCTGAGATGCCGGCAAGGGCTGAAGAAAGGGAGAATGCGGAAGAAGAGGGGGTAATATTCGATATCCTGACCAACCCCTCTCAGATACTACCCGATGAGCAGGGATGGGTTCAGGGGATGGAGTGTGTCAGGATGGAACTCGGCGAGCCGGATGAGAGCGGCCGGCGGCGGCCCGTTCCCATCAAGGGGTCTGAGTTTACTATGGAATTTGACACGGTGATCCCGGCCCTGGGCACACAGCCCAATCCTCTCATCCCCAGGACCACCCCCGGGCTGGAGACAACTAAAAGAGGCACTGTCAAGGCTGACGATGATGGTAAGACCACCAAGGAAGGTGTATGGGCAGGTGGGGATATAGTGACTGGAGCAGCGACCGTGATAAGCGCCATGGGTGCGGGCAAGCGTTCCGCTGCCTCGATAAATGAGTATTTGAAATAAGGGAAAGGCTCTACCTTAGGTCATTTCGAGTCCGCCTTCGGCGGACGAGAAATCTTGTGTTGTGTCACGTTCAAACCCTGAAGATTTCTCCCTTCGGTCGAAAGACACCTTTACCCCAACTTCGCCCCGATAAACCCCCTCTGTCCGCGCAGAAAATCATTGGCCGACATTGCTTTCTTTCCCTCGAGCTGAATCCGGCGGAGTCCCAGTATCCCCTCCCCCGTCCCCACCCCCACCGGTGCAGGAGCACCATCTGGTAAAGAAACAACCACCCCCGGTGACGCTCCCTCAGTAGAGGGAACCGGAACCGCGTCCAGTACCTTGAGCATCTTCCCCTGCCAGCGGGTGTAGCACCCCGGCCATGGATACAGGGCCCGAACCCTGCGCCACAATTCACCAGCCGAAAGATTCCAGTCCATCTTTCCATCAGCTTTGGAGAGCGGACTGGTATAGTTGGCCTCCTCGTCCCTCTGAGGTTGTGGAGTAATGCGCCCCTCAGCCCACTCCGGCAGGGCCTTCATCAGAAGCTCCGCCCCTGCCTCGGCCAGCTTTCCCTCCAACGACTCAGCGGTATCTTCGGAATCGATAGGTATGCGCCTCTGTGCAAGAATGGGGCCGGTGTCCATTCCAGTATCCATCAACATGATGGTAACACCCGTTTCCTCATTACCCGATAAAATAGCAGAAGCAATCGGAGAAGCGCCTCGATATTTGGGGAGCAACGAGGGATGGATGTTCAGGCCTCCCAGTCCGGGAATGTCCAGTACGGACTGAGGGAGTATCTGCCCGAAGGCCGCAACGACTATAATGTCAGGGGCCAGGCTGCGCAGCCGGCCAGCTTCATCCCGCAGGGATTTTGGCTGGAACACCGTCAGTCCGTTCTCCTCCGCTACTTTCTTCACAGGCGGAGGTGTCGGGGCTTTGCCCCTGCCAGCGGGCTTGTCCATCTGCGTGTAAACGGCGATTATATCATGCTCGCTTGCAATGAGCTTCTTGAGCGCCGGAACGCTGAACTCAGGTGTCCCCATAAACACGATGCGCATAGATGCAACCTCCTAATCCTGCTCAGTACGGCCTCCACAGCACCATCCTCGGTTTCTTGCTCATCTCCTTTGCAAGCTCTTCCACAGGACCATATTTCATGCATGCGGCCATGCAATGCTGGACACAGGCCGGCTGGAGGCCCTTTCTGGTGCGGCCAGCACACAGCCGGCAGAGCTCGGTAGGGAAGGGTAAATAAGCCAGGTAGGCCTTATCATTGGGCAAGTTTTCCACCACTTCCATCACCTTGATGCCGCACATTCCCTCCGGCCAGTCATACTCCTGGGAACAGGCAACCTCACAGGTATGACAACCGGTGCAGTACTCGTAATCGATCAGGAGTCCGTACTGTTTCTTATCGTTACTCATCGTTCTGGTGCCTCCCTGTTGCTTTGTACATCTTGCAGAGCATGTGCTTTATGGGTGCTCCGAGGCCGTCTTTACCCTGAGAGCCCATGGGAATAAGCCGGTTGACATTGGATTCCCACGTTCCATGTAGCGAGGGCTCTTTCCCTTCCTTTTCGGGGAACCACCAACCGTGCGCGGCCATCACCATCCACCTTGGCACTATCGGGGTGACCTTGGCCTTGAACCTGGCCTTGCCCAGCCAGTTCTCCAGCCACACCCATTCGCCGCCGCTGATATCATGTGCTTTGGCCGTCTTTGGGTGAATCTCCGCCACGGGGTCGGGGTCATGCTGGCGCAGCCAGGGAATCATACGATGCTCTGAATGGAAGTAAACAGGCGATCTCCTTCCCGTTGACAGGATCAACGGATACTCTTTGTGGAGGTCTGGCCGCGTTACAGGGGTGAACGGCGGCTCCTCGTAGTGGGGCAGGGGCTCCAGCCCCCATTCCTCACGCAGAGATGCAAAGAGTTCGACCTTCCCCGATTTGGTCTGGAAGCCGGGTTTCCTGTCGGCACGCAACAGTCCTCTCTCAAAGCGGTGGTACGGCGCACTGGGATGGCCTTCGGGGGGGAGCGTCCAGACCTTTTCCTGTAACTCGGAATAGCTCATGCCTGAAGGCTCGATGATCTCATCGAAGAGTTCATGGGTGTCTTTCCATCTGAAGTTCGAATCGAATCTCCTTGCCAGCTCGAAGTTGATCTCGACATCCGGTTTGCACTCATCGACCGTGACGGCTTTGTTCATGCTCTGGAGAGGCACCCACCACGTGCGAACGCCGTCCTTTTCAAGGAAGGTAGCCGAGGGGAGAACCACGTCGGCCAGCTCCGCGGTGGGGGTCATGAACAGGTCGACGGCAACCACGAAGTCGAGCTTCTTCAACGCCTCCACCCATTTATCGGGATCAAGGCCTGTGTTGGCCACGGGATTGCATGTCTGTATCCACATTCCCTTAACGGGATAAGGATCCTCTGTGAATATCTGGTCGAGGGTCAGGTCCGTCTGGGCCCGCCAGATGAATTGCCGCAACGGACCGTACTGGTCGCGCCCGATCCGCTTTTTATCGGCTTCGGGGTCGCAACTGATCACGCCCTTGGCCCCGGGCAGGGCATATGCTACCGCATCGAAGGCAAAACGGGAGATCACATTTCCCCCGGGAATATCCAGATTGCCGGTGATGCACCACAGGTTGGTGATGGCCTGGGCTGTAGGAGTGATGGCAGGAGTCATATCGATAGGAACCCCCCAGTGTATGGAAGCGGGCTTGCTCCTGGCGTAGAAGCGGGCCGCCTCCACGATGCTCTCCTCTGGCACCCAGGTGATCTCGGAAACCGCCTGCGGAGGGTACTTGTTTACCTCATTGCGAAGGCAATCCCAGACTGTGCTGCATGTGACCCTTTCCCCATCCGCTAGAGGTACTTCATAGATGCCCTCCAGGGCCGGGGTTACATTCTGCGATTTATATCCCACGTTCCCCGAATCCCAGACAGCTGGTTCTGCCTTGACCGTATCCCAGGCGACGAAGTTGTCGAAGTCGCCACCCTCCACGAGGTCGCTTCCGCGCAGGAGTTTACCAGTGTCGTTCCTGACCAGAAAGGGGGCGTTTGTCCATTTCTCCACGAAGTCCCTGTCGTACAAGTCCTCGTTTATGATCACGTTCAGAAAGCCCATGGCGAGTGCGCCGTCGGTGCCGGGCCTGAGCTGGAGCCAGTGCTTGGACCTGGAGGCGAACCAGGAAAGCCTCGGGTCTATGGTGATGAGTTTGGTGCCCCTTTTCATCAGGTCGATGATCCAGTGCCCGAAAACGTTGTCGGGGCATGTTGCCGGAATATTGTAGCCCCAGATAATGATACACTCAGGGACTTTGTACTTCGGATCGTCATAGCGCTTTTCCAGCCACTGAGCTGCATCGAGTATACAGTAGTCGCCCTGGACTGTCTCCACTGCGGCAATTCGCGGACTGTAGCAGGCGATGCCGCTCAGACTGAACATTACGTTGGGGCTGCCGTATGCGTAGGCAAGCATGCAAATCCACGGGCCTATGTCGCGTCCTGTGCCCATGGAGAAGATAACGCTTTCCGGTCCATAGTCCTCACGGATTCGCTTCATCCTCTGTTCTATGAGGTCGAAGGCCTCATCCCAGGAGATCTCCTGCCATTTCCCCTCCCCCCGCTCCCCCACCCGCTTGAGCGGGCGCTTCAATCTGTTGGGGTGATAGATATATTGCCTCATGGCCAGGCACCTGGCGCAAAGCCTGCCCTGGTTCCAGGGGTGGTCGGGGTCTCCCTCTATCTTCGTCAGCTTTCCGTCTTCTATGTGTGCCAGCACCCCGCAGCCGCCGTGGCAGCCGGGCCCGGCCGACCATGTGGTCGTGCGAACAATTCGATGGTCACGTTTCCCCATGCGTGTGCTCCTCCTTGGTATCCGTTTCGGTGGCGACGAGTATTACACGCCATTTGTCTTATACATGAAACATACGGACTTCGTCAAGGTTTGTAAGTTGATCATTTGATTTGCAGTAACGCTTGTGCTATATTCTGCAAGCTTGGAAGGAAAAACGGAGCAGGAGCATCGCTTATGAAAGTGGAGATTCGCCCATCAAAGGGTTCAGATGCCAAATGGTTTTGGGAGATACTCTCCAATCCCAGATTCGCCTACTTCCCGATAAATGTGAGAAGCCTGGAGGAGGAAGAACAATTCCTCCGGCAGAGTGAGCAGAGAAGAAAAGAAGGGTCGGAGTTCAATTTCGCGATACTCTGTGATGGGGAACTCGTCGGCGGCGTGGGTGTGAGAATCAATTTTCACTTCCCGCATATAGGCGAGGCAGGCTACTTTGTTGACGAGGCATACTGGGGAATGGGAATAGCCACGGCGGCACTGCGACAGATAGAGGATTACGCTTTCAGGAAATTGGAGCTGATCAGGTTAGAACTGGTTATTGCCACTGAGAATAAGGCCAGTGAACAGGTAGCGATAAATTGCGGATACGAAAAAGAGGGTTTACTCCGGAAGCGCATGGTGATAAACGGCACATACTTCGACTGCTATCTATATGCAAAGGTGTTGGAATAACCATCAAAAACGTCACTCCGACCAAAGGCAGCCCGCCTACCCGTCTGTTCACCCACCGAAATTGGCGATGACGGCCTGTCCGAGTGAGATGCCGCCGTCATTGCACGGCACCTGGCTGTGGGTAAAGACCTGAAATCCGTTCTCCTCCAGCATCTCCACCGACCTTCTCAGTAGCAGTCGATTCTGGAATACGCCCCCGCTCAGGGCAACCCTGCCAACGCCTGTTTCACTGGCTATCAAACAGCACATCTCATTCACCATTTCCGCTATGGTCTCGTGGAATTTAAGGGAAATTTCCCCCTGTGAGACCCCTCGCTTCAGGTCCTCGATAACCGATGCCAGCAAAGGCTCCACCTGTACTGTTCTCGTACCATCCTCGTGGATTATGTAAAACGGGTAGCTCTGTATTTCCTCAACGTGGTTCCCGTAAGTGGCCATTTCCAGCTCCACCGCTGCCTGCCCTTCGTAGCCTATCTCCGCCCTTATTCCGATGAGGGCCGATACTGCGTCAAAAAGTCGACCCATGCTGGAGGTAAGGGGGGAGTTCAAACCCTTCTCTACCTGGCGTTTAACGATCTCCGCCTCCGTTTCGCTCACCTGCTGCATGAAGGACAACCCTTCCAGGGCTTTCTCCCCGAGCAGCCTGGCGACATAACCCACAGCTATGCGACAGGGCCTCTTTATGGCTGCATCCCCGCCCGGGAGCGGCAGGTACTGCAGGTGCCCTGCTCTCGTGAAGTTCCGGAAGTCAGCCACCAGAAACTCTCCTCCCCAGATGTGCTTATCAGTCCCCATACCGGTACCGTCCAGAGCCACACCAATAACAGGGGTATCAATCCCGTTATCGACCATGCAACTCACGATATGAGCGTGGTGGTGCTGCACGGGCACAAGCTTCACCCCCGACTCCCTGAGGTCCTGAGCGTACTTTGTGGCAAGGTATTCCGGATGAAGGTCGTAGCCGATGATCTCGGGTTCGACGCGGAAAAGCCTCTTATACAGCGAGATAGTATTGTCGAAGTGGTCCAGGGCTTCTATGTTTTCCAGATCGCCGATGTGCTGGGAAAGGAAGGCATAATTATCCCTGGTCAGGCAGAAGGTATTCTTCATCTCGGCTCCGCAGCCGAGTGCCTGTCTGGCCTCGAAAGGTAGTGTTATTGGAAACGGAGCGTAGCTCCGGGCTCGCCGGACAAGCTGAATCTGCTCCCTTTCCACCATGGCCACACTGTCGTCGTATCGGGAGTAGATATCCCTGTTGTGAACCAGGAAGTAATCAGCAATCCCCGCAAGCCTCTCCAGAGCCTCGTCGTTATCTTTGGCAATGGGCTCTTCGCTGAGATTTCCGCTCGTCATTACAAGCGGCAAACCTGTGTCCCGAATCAGGAGGTGATGGAGAGGAGTATACGGCAGCATCACTCCCAGATACTTCAGGTTTGGAGCTACTGCCGGGGAGATACCGGATAACCCCTCTGTTTCCCCCTTTATGAAAGGGGGATTTAGGAGGGATTCCCTCCACTTCAAAAGCACAATGGGGCTCTGAGGCGACCTGAGCACCTCTTCCTCTTTCGGGCCGACCACGCAGTGTTGCCTGGCTTCGTCGATATCCGCAACCATTATGGCGAAGGGCTTGGATGGCCGCCGTTTCCTTTCTCTTAAGGTCTTTACCGTTGACTCGTTGGTGGCATCACAGGCTAAAAGGAATCCTCCCAGCCCTTTTATCGCAAGGATATTTCCTTTTCTGAAGAGTTGAGCAGCGCGAGCCGGGACATCCGGGTAGGATTCGCTCGCGGGGACAGGACTACCCTGGCTGTCGAGGAGTTGAACCTGAGGACCACACGTGGGACAGGCATTTGGCTGGGCATGAAAGCGGCGGTCCAGCGGGTTGTCGTATTCCTCCTGACACTCCGGGCACATGATAAAGGAGCGCATGGTTGTCTTGGGCCGGTCGTACGGCATATCTTCGATTATGGTAAAGCGCGGACCGCAATTTGTACAGTTGGTAAAGGGGTAGCGATAGCGTCTGTCGGATGGGTTCAGGAGTTCGCTCAGGCAGTCTTTACACATGGCTATGTCGGGTGAGATGAGCTGGTATTTGCCTTCTTCGGCGACGCTGTGCCTAATTTCAAATGCTGTATAGCCAGATGGCTGGGTATGGGTAACGGTCAGTTCTTCGATACGGGCCAGAGGAGGAGCCTTGGCCTTCAGGTTGAAGCAGAATTGTTCGATCCTCTGTGGTTCACCCTCAACCTCTATCCTGACGTCCTCCGAGGTATTGTAAACCCACCCGTTAAGCCCGTGCTGTGTGGCCAGTCCGTACACGAAGGGCCTGAAGCCAACGCCCTGGACAATGCCTCTGACGGTGATTTGAACTGATTCAAGTGTTTTCATTATTCACTACCCACTTCTTCCTGATAGCTGCGTAAGGGCCTCGCACTATGTTGTTAGGTATCTATAGTTATTGTAGCAGCATTAGTCTCCTTAATCATCTCCACCTCACATCCCATTCGACCCAAAGGGTAGGGGCGAATTTATTCGCCCTCGGGGGAGGCTAAAGCCTCCCCTACCCACCTCGACACGGAGAGGGGATCAGGACAAAGGAATATTGTAACGGGGGTAGAGGAGGCCGACATCGGTCTCCTCTACCCCCATGGGATTCACTTACGGCAAAAGTTAAATGCTTTTCGGCAGGAGATTAGACTTGCCCGGTGACACGCTTCGACTCGTCAAGCAGCCAGGAGCACCAGTCGTCGATTCCCTCGCCGGTCTTACATGAGACCTCGAAGAAAGTAATATCGGGATTGAGGCCTTCAACCGCGCTGCGGAAGCCGGGCAAGTCGAACTCAACGTAAGGCACGAAATCGATCTTGTTTATGATAACCGCGTCGGCGTCGGTGAACATAACAGGGTACTTGGCCGGTTTGTCATCTCCCTCCGGCAAGCTGGAGATCACCACTCGCTTATGCTCTCCCAGGATGAATTCCGAGGGGCAGATAAGATTCCCCACGTTTTCCACGAGCAGCAGGTCTATATCATCCAGTGGCATGTCCTTGATCGCTTCATCAAGCATGACTGCCATAAGGGAGCAGCTCTCCGGCATGTTCCTCGTGTTTAGCTGGACCACTTCAACTGCATCATTCCTTACCTTTTCGGCATCCACTGTGGAGGCGACGTCTCCCTCGATGACAGCTATCCTGGCCTCGTCCTTCAGCTTTGCCATAGTCTGGAGGATAAGACTTGTCTTTCCGCCACCCGGGGATGACATTATGTTAACTGCAAAAACCCCGTGTTTGTTCAGCAGTTCCTGGTTTCTCCCGGCTATAGTGTCGTTAGCCTCCATAACATTCTGCACTACATCTATCTTTCTCATTCTACCTCCATGCTTTGTATATATAGCTCTCGACCTTTGAGTATCTCGACGTTCCAGCCATGGCAATTTGGACAGATCCACTCGTTGTCCTCGGGATGAGAGACAGTGGAACAATCCCTGCAGCGGAGTTCGGCTGGGACCGATTCGAAGTCGAGAGTTGCGTTTTCGGCGATTGTGTCTTTACTCAGGAAATCGAAATAGAACCGGATACAATCGGGAACAAATCCCGACAGCTCTCCAAGAACCAGTTTTATCTCGTAGATCTTGCTGGCCTGTTCTTCGTTAGCCTTGTCCAGCGCGATTTTGACGATGCTTTCGGTAATCGGAAGTTCGTGCATGGTCTTCCTCAATTAGGGCACCATAGTACTAGTGCTCCGGTGACTTTTGCGCTACCTCTTGCAGTATTAGCTCAATAACCCGCGGGACTGCCTCCTCGACCTGTGGGGTCAATTCCTGACTGAAGGAAATTATATCCCCTACCTCCACGGCGAAGATGATGACTTCCTCAGGCAGCGGGATTCCGAGTTTGGTCCCCAACTGTAAAGCAGTGCCTATGCCGATGTTATGGGTCGTGGGAGCGTAGTCATATGAAATAAGCTCCTGCTTGTCCAGTCTGTATATCTGCCCCGGCGTCCCCTGCGGCGTTTCAATAGCGTCGATGATGATAGCCCGGTCATAACCTGGTAGCAGATCAAGCAGCGCAAGCCCGTCGGCATTGGCTTCCATAACCTTCACCGATGAGCCATGGAACTCCTCCTCCAGTGCCTGTGCAACCCGGTTGCCCACGCCATCATCGCAACGAATCGAATTCCCCAGCCCCAGGATCAACGTTTTCAAGCCAGCATCCCTCGCACGATCACGTTAATGGCCTCTTCCTCGCTCAATCCGCGGGCCATGAGTGTCTGCATCTGTTTCTTGTCAATGCTGCCTATCGCCGCCTCGTGGGTAACCTTGGCCTGCCTGTTGCTCACGGACACAATGGGGATGGCCCTGGCGACGGCCTCGTCACCATCGACGATTTCGTTGCAGTCCACATGCCCGCGGGCCAGCGGCGCATTGCCATAGGTCTCCCCGACGACTTCCGCCCATGCTTTATCCCTCAGGACAAGTCGGCTCTTTATCAGGCTTTTCGCTTCCTCCCCGTTCAGGTGAACCTTCTCCGCTATCCTTATGCTGTCCCGGGCCTTCCCGTATACTTTAGCGACCAGTTCAGTGTTGCTTTTCCGCCCACACAGCGTCTCGTAGTCGAAGTCCAGCTTCCCAACCTGGCCCTTTATCAGGGCAAAGGTATTCCGGTACACGCTGTTCTCACCCACTTCGACTCGCGCCTTTGGAATTACATTGATGCCGCCATGGTCTCCGTGGTAGTGGGTTTCACTGTAGGAAAATACGGCATTGTTACCGATTTTTATGTCGGCATCCATCTTGTGGGTGATGTCGATTGCGTTGGGGAAGACACAATGGGCGATTATGTTTACCTCGGAGCCGTCCTGAACGTTCATCTTCAAATCTATTTCCTGCAACCCTTCCTGTGGCAACATGCCGAAGCAAAGATGGACGGGATGTTCTATCTTTCTGCCCTCCTCGACCGTGAGTTTGAGAGCCACTCCCCGTTCCGTCGATTCCGATTTCAGGCTTATCCCCTCTACCTCATTGGCGTTCAGGACCCGGTTTTCATGAACTACCATATTTGCGACCTGCTTATCTCCCAGCAGGCCGGTATTTCCGCCGGCATCTCCGTAGGCCTCGACGATCTTCCGGTATTCTTCCTCCCTGGTGAGAACCATATTATGCACTTCCTTCCTCGGGCACGTTGACATGGTTGCAGATCACGCAATGGTCGCCGAACCATTGTGACATTTCCTCCGGGGAACTGGTCTGCAACACCCTCCCCGCACACAGGAGAGATGCCTTGTCCGCTATATCAAGCGCATCCTTGCTGTGAGTAATCAAGAGTACCGAGGACCCCTGGCTCCTCATTGCGGATACGCCATCCATTATGTAAGGCAGCGAGGCCACATCTATTCCAGAGTCCACCTCGTCCAGAATGGCGAGCTTGGGCTGCATGGCCAGTACAGCGGCGAGTTCCACTCTCCTTCTCTCTCCTCCACTGAGGTTTTCGTCGACCGTGCGATTCATGAACTGGGAAGGTAACAGCCCCACCATTGAGAGGTAATCCTCGATGCCCCGTGAGCCCTTCTTGTCGGAAAGCTTCAGGTATTCCTCTACTTTCAGTCCCTCGAACCTTGCGGGGTCCTGCCAGGCTAGGGTTATTCCCTTTTGAGCCCTTTCAGAAATGGAGTATGCCGTGATATCCTCGCCCTCAAACAAGATGCTGCCCGCGAAAGGGGAATAGATGCCCATTACCAGATAGGCAAGCGTGGTTTTACCGGTGCCGTTTGCGCCTATAATGGCGTGTATCTCCTGTTTCCCGATGGAAAGGGTAAGCTCGTCGACAATGACGTGTCCGTTTGATCTGTAGTGGAGCTGGCTCACTTCTAGCATGTAATTTCCTCCGATGCTATATTTAGCATAAACTTGTCGACTTCTTCAAGCCATTCAGGGTTTATCATATCAGGGAAAAGCAGAACCCCAAAGCCAGGGACATTACGCTGATGACCGCTAAATAGACAAGCAGCGTCACGTTCCCGAACTCTTTCCTCAACACCAGGATAGTCGACCAGCTGGTGACTGGCCCAACCAGGAGAAGCACCATGCCAGCTCCGATATTTAATCCCTGTGCCACGAATGCATGGACCAGGGGAACACTGGCAGTCGAGCAAATGTACATGAGGATGCCGAACACAAGGCTAAAGAGGTACCCCAGCCCGCCACCCAGGTGAGCGCCGACGAAGTTTCCGACTGGGGTTATCGCGGCGACCAGCGCAGCGAGCACAAGTCCCAGGAGCATGTGGGGGCCGATATCCCTCACCATATCGACGAAACCGTACCGTAACGCGTGTTTCGCGCGATGGGCAATACTGCGTGAATGGCTTGATGAAAACCCCTGCGGGTTGGATTCGAACTCTTGCTGGCAATGGGGACAACAAAAGTAGTACATCTCCCCGCCATATTCCGTCGAAGGCGAGGTCCCTTTCTGAACCGTCATCCCGCAGACAGGATCTGTAGCCTGCTGGTCCTGAGCGCAGGTCCTGGGCTGGATTTTGATCAAGTTTCCCACCAAACCCATCACCAGCCCGATGGCTATTACGGAGAAGAAGATGAAAATAGTGAACTTCAAACCCAGGAGTCCGTAAGTGACCAAAAGGGCAGTCAGGGATGTGGCTGGGGTTGCCACCAGGAAGGCCAACACCGCTCCCAGCCTCGCTCCCTTTTGGTGAAGGCTTACAGCCACGGGCAGAGAACCTATGCAGCAGATCGGGAGGACTGTCCCTGCCATGGCGGAATAGGCAAGTGGCTTTATCCCTTTCTTCCCCAGGTGGGCCTCTACCCAGCGGGATGGGACGAACTCATTGATGAATCCACTGAGGAGCAAACCCGCGACCAGGTACGGCAGTACCTCGATCAGGTAATCCTTTAGAACTATGAAGAACTGGAGTAACATGTCTTACTCTTTACTCTATCTGTCGACGTATTCGGCAATCCCTGGGGTTTCAGCTACCAATCCCTTTCTCCTATTTGTACACGTGGGAGCAGTTGTTGGTTCTAACCCTTCCCGATGAACCCAAGCGCAGTTATGCCGCAGTCACCGGGTAGTCTATCCTCACGCTGTGGGATTAGAAGCGGAAGTTACCGCAGGGATCTCCTTTTGGGCTATTTTACGCAGTATCTCAGGATAAATCCTTCCGCTGGGCTAAGAGGCTGGCTGTGGCAATATCTCTCTAAACATTCACCCACGGCCCTGTCAAGGCTTTTGTGTCAGCTTGTATCCTCACTCTGCCTTTCCTTAACACGCCGAAGGTGGATGCTCTAATTCAGGCTTGAGCATCGATTTTAGACGGCAACTACTTCTTTGACCTCTGGCACCTGCTCCTTGAGCACCTTCTCGATGCCATTTTTCAGGGTCATAGTAGCCATTGGGCAACCGCCGCATGCACCCGTCAACTGTACCTTGACCACTCCGTCAGTGACGTCTACAAGCTGAACATCACCGCCATCCGCCTGTAAGGCAGGTCTTATTTTCTGCAGGGCTTCCTCTACCTTCTCCTTCATTGCTACCTCCTTGTAGACTGGTTCCCGTTTTCTTGCGTTACTAAATCCTGTAAGGTTACTGATTGTAGCGTCTTGTCCATGGACTCCTTCAACTCGACCCATATCCGTCGCGTTACGCATGTATCCGAATAAGGGCAACTCTCCGGATTGTTCACACAATCCAGGAGGTCGATTGAGCCCTCAAGGAGCGGGATGACTTCACTAAGTGTAATCTCCTCAGGTGACTTGGCAAGGGATAACCCGCCCCGTGCACCTCTGGTGCTTTTGACTATCCCGGCTTGTACGAGAGGACTGATCAAGTGCTCCAGGTAAGGTAAGGGGATGTTCTGCCTGCTAGCTATATCCCTCAACAGAACCGCTCCCTCTCCCCAATGGAGCGCAAGCTCTACAAGTGCTCTGGTCCCGTATCTTGCTCTTGTTGAGAGTTTCATTAATTAACCCACATTTTTGTTGACTAAAATGGTCAACAAGTAAATGATAGCACGAAAAGTAAATGGATGTCAAAACGGCCAAAAGGAAAGGGCCAAGGAGAACAGCCGAGCTGTTCCTGTGTCAGAGACTGAAAACGGTCAAATCAGTGCTTGCTGACCTTCCCGCTCACTAGCTGCCCGTAATTCTTAGGTGGCTGGATTTCTTCCAACGCGGAGAGTTGGCCCAGTTTCTCCAGTCGTTTGATGATGAGGTACCAAGCACAGTCCTTTTCCGGGTCTATTTCGCATTTGCCATCTGGTCTAGTGCCACCACATGGGCCGTTAAGCAGGCTTTTAGCACACCGGGAAATAGGGCAGATCCCGCCGGTCAGTCCCAGAACGCAGTCGCCGCAGGCGGCGCACCTTTCCTCGATGACATCTTCTTCCCGGGTCTCCGTTCCCATGAACACGGTGTTTTGAGCCGGGAATGCGGATAGATCAGGCAGAACCTGGCTTATGGTCTGCGGCCCGAGTCCGCAGGCCAGTGACAGAATAGCTTCCACGTCCTTCACATGAGGCTCCATGGCGGTCAGGGTGATGTAGGAGTCACATTGCTTGGGTACGGTCATTGTTTTGAGATTGAATTTCTTGCCTCTCAACTGCCCCGCTAGCTCAATGATCTGAGCAAGGGTTTGAGCCTCTCTTAGCCCCCTTGGGGGCTGAGTGCAGCCGTCGCAACCGGCGATCAAAACATTCGTGTAGGGCGATAAGAAGTCAAGGATCTCGTCGAGCGGTTTCTGTGTTGTTATAATCATTCCGCAGTCTCCTTTGAGGGATTTGCTAATTTCTCCTTGAAATCTTTCAGAGCGTCATCAAACGCTCCGGGATAGCGTGGTGATACTGAGTAGAAGTGGAGCTTTTCGTCCAAGCCGATCTGGCTGAGCGTTTTCTTTAACGCTGTTATTGATCTCTCGGCTTCCTTGCTTCCTGTCTCCGATTTGCAGTCCTCTTCGGGACAGGCGGCTATCATAACGCCCTCTGCTCCTTTGTCGAGTGCTTCCAGCACATGCAGGGCATCGACTCTGCCGGCACACGGCAACTCTATGATTCCTACATCCGGGTCAGTGGTCCCGTTAAGAGAGGGGAAAACAGACCATTGGCAGCGAAAGACAAGAAATTTTGGCTTTGCCTTCCCCGACATCAGGCTCGAGACCTGGGCAGATATGCGGTCACCTTCCCAGTAATCCAGTTCCAGCGCGAAGGCCGGGCACAAGCTCACGCAAAGTCCACAGCCATGACAGGATGCCTCATCTATATCTGCTGTTCCGCTTATCAGAGTAGCCGCACCGTAGGGGCAGTGATATGCACAGTTGCCACAGGCGATACATTTATCCTTGTTCACCGTTACCTTAAGGCTATTTTGTCTCAGGGTAATGGGCTTGCCATAGCCAAGCTGCTCCAGAAGGAGATTAAGCGCTAATATCTTCCGGGTTGCCACTGAGCTTCCACGCTCGAAACGGCAATAGTCCTCTTCACAGGCAAGGACATATATCTTCTTCATTCCCAGAGCGGATATGGCTTTCAAGAAGACATTCTCCGGCACTCGTCCTACGCATGGTACGGACAAAGGCACAAATTTGGATATCCCGAATATCTTCTCGACAACCTCGGTCTCAGGGGCGCATCCCTTACACATGATCATCAAGGTGTCGCTGGCGTATTCCTGCTTTGCCCTTTCCAGGTACCTGGTTAGGGAATTCATGTCGTAGTAGATGATGTCGATAGCCTGGGCGGGACATGAGGAGTAACACAGCCCGCATGTCTGGCATTTCTCGATGTCCAGAACCATCTTGTCAGTTTCCGGGTCTTTCCTTATCGCGTCGAAGGGACAAAGAGAGGAACAGATGAAACACCGACTGCAGTACTCGTCGTTTATGTGGACGCCAACCTGTTTCTGAGCCTCGTTAACCATATCCATTTAGTCTCCTTCGTCAAAGGATTTTAGGAATATGTTAGGTATCTGCGGAACCTGGGCATCCACCCAGGATCTAAGGCACGCAAATGAACAGAATGTATAGTGATCAACATCGCCTCGTCCGTACCAATGGGAAACCGTAACCCAGCCCTTGAGAACCTCACATGGGGGTTCTCCAGAGGAATCCTCTACCTCTTTCCCGCATGACTGGCAAATGAAGCGCATCTCTTCGGCTTCCATTTTCTATCCTAAAGAGCAGGTGCTGCAGCTAGCGGAAGAGCAGGTGCCGCACGAGCTACCCCCTATGGGCCCATCTTCGGAGTTCCCGCAGAATGTTGAGGGAACCCTTCGAGACCCGGTGCTGCACTCGGGGCATGTAGCCACTGCATCTGCCTGGCTCATTGTACGGAGCATCTCGAATTTCAACTTGCAATTCGGGCACACATACTCATATATGGGCATTATCTTAACCCCTTTGTGCCGCTATTTACAAGCGAGGCTAAATACTCACGCTGTGCTCTGGGCTATTAGCGCTGCCTCGCTGCTGGTCAACGTATCTATAAACTCCGTAAGTCCGTCTGTTGTGTTTATAGCTCCGGAGGGGCACGCACTTACACATAGCCCGCATCGCTTGCACTTGATGTCATCTATAATGGCCTTAAGAGCCTCTCCAGAATGCTCGAGCCTGGGAGCATCATATCGACAGACGGCAACACAGACGCCACATCCGCTGCACAGATCCTCATTAACTGTGACCTGTGGCAACTCTGATTGTAGCTCTAGTTTAACACATGCTTTACAACTTTCACAGGGTCCGCAATCAAGACACCTGCGGGCTTCCTTGATGGCTTCTTCCAGAGTGAGCAGCTCCTCAAAGGGCTGGAAGTTCATCCTTTCTTCCGCCGGCGCTAATGTCAGTTCAGGCTGGGGTTTGTACTGCAAACATTGAGGGATGTCCGCCTTTTCGTATTCCTTCTCCCTATCCGAGTTGAGGGCTACTCCTCTGATATACCGGTCTATCGACTCGGCTGCGGTCGCTCCCTCCTGCATTGCATCGGCGGCAAAACCAACACGCCTGACGTCGCCCCCGATGAAGACCCCTTCTTTGCGGTTGCTCATAAGGGTGGTCTGATCAACATCCAGCCTTCCGCGCTCGTTGAGCAATTCTTCCTGCTGGAAAAAATCGCGCTCCGGAGCCTGCCCGATTGTGACCAGGAGGACGTCTCCTTCCATGTACATTTCGTCGCTTTCGTCGAACTGAGGATTGAATCCGTTCTCATCGAACACCGATGTGCATCGTGGCGACTTGATCGCTTTGAATTTCCCGTTCTCACTGACTATCTCCCTGACCCCACGCGAGTATGTTATGCTGATTCCCTCCTCAGTAGCGCCTTCTATCTCTTCCGTATCGGCAGGAATGCCGTCTTTTGACGATTTATCTTTGGATTCCAAACACACGAGCCGGACATCTCCACCGAGCCTCCGTGCTGTCCTGGCTGCATCAAAAGCCACGTTGCCGCCGCCGATGACGATTACCCTCTTACCCTGGAAGCGGTCAGGTGAGACGAGCCCCTGATTCACTTCTTGAAGGAGACTCAACCCGAACATGACGCCTTCCAGGTCTGTTCCTTCGACTTTTTCCCTGCCGAATGTGAGGGGGCGGGGGAGATGGGTGCCCGTGGCAACGAATACTGCCTGGTAACCTTCACTCTTGAGGTCGGCGAGCGTTTTTCCTCCATTGCCCATTGTTACGCCGAACTGAACATCTATATTGGCGATTCGAACCAAATTATTTATCGTCCTGTCCGTAATATTTTCAGTAAGACGGTAAAGAGGAATATATCTAAGAGCTCCTCCGAGCCGATCTCCCCTCTCGAGGATGGTCACGGCGTAGCCTTGCTTGCTCAGCATGTACGCACACATTAAACCTCCCGGACCGCCTCCGATGACAGCTACCTTTTCTTTGGTAGGCGGAGCGAATGCTGGCTTTTGGTCCAGATACGGGAGATAGTACTCGGTAAGGAAGCGCTTGAGCCTTGTTCGTCTTATAGAGCCTGTGTGATCTCTGTAGTTACACTCATTCTCACAAAGGCCACAAATGTAACCACAAACTGTGAAAAGGGGGTTCTTCTCGTAAATCTCATCCCCTATCTCTTGTATCAGGCCTTTGGCCTTCTCGGGATCCGGGGGGAGCATTGATATCAGGGTGTTTGTACGCTGGATATCCTCCCCGACGGGGCAGGCTATTTGGCAAGGGGGCAGGTATACTTTTCCGGTAGACTGATCAATCACCTCTTTGATCTGTGCTTCAGCTTGAGAACTCATCCTTGACTCCTAACTAAACTCTTCGTTTTACTGTTTCGTTCCCTACGATTTCTCGCAACATGGAATGGCAAAACCATACCATGCTGAATTATTTACTGAACTGGACTAAGCACCCAGCCTGCTGGAATCCGTGTCAAGAGCACGGAATGATAACCTCAGGGAACGTCATTGCCCACCTATGGTGGGCCCTCGGAGTCCGCCAGGGGCGAACTCGCGATGACGCGGTGAACAGGCACCCCGGTTTTAACCGAGGTTTCTGGTCAATTTTCTAAGCTCATTGCCCTGGGAATCGCGGACTGTGACCTCCAGCGGCGTTTCACTTGGCAAGCTATGGGTTGCACAGGCGTGGCAAGGATCGTAAGCCCTGAATCCCATCTCAACCATGTTGAGAAGCCCGTCGTTAACCTCTCCGTTGTGTATGAGTGCTCTGGCGGCTTTCTCGATCGACATATTGATGGGAGCAGCGTTATTGGTTGTGGCCACGATCAAATTAACCTTTGTCAGGATACCTTTCTCATCTGTCTCATAGTGATGGAACAGGGTCCCTCTGGGAGCTTCAACCACACCGACGCCCTCCTTCGGAGTTGCAGTTGGCAGGTTTACGATGTCATCGGAGGTAAGCTCAGGATCTTTGGCAAGGTCCAGCACCTGCTCCGAAGCGGAAAGCGCCTCAATCAGCCGGGCCCAGTGGTAAGCCAGAGTATGGTGGACCGGCTTGCCTCCCAGGGTCTCGTACATCTTGTTGTAAGCTTCCTGAGCAAGCGGGGTGGGCATCCCATCCGCTGCGTTGAGTCGGGCGAGTGGTGCCACTCTGTAAACCCCGCTGTCTTCCCCATCGGTGAAACCATTCCATCCCACGTTCTTAAGATAACAGAACTTGATGTAGCTCCACGGTTCGACATGCTCCCTGACGTGGTCGAGGTATTCCTGTGGCCTGAATTTGGCGAATTCCTTACCATTGGGGTCAACCACTCTGATCATGCCATCGTAGAAGTCTACCTTGTTGTTTTCATCCACGAGCCCCATGTAGTAGGTCCTGTGGGTAAAGGCGTCACCAGTTATAAGGTCGACATATTCCTTGTTGTTCAGCACTATATCATCGAAGGCCTTTAAGGCAAACTGGCAAAGGTCAACTGCATATTCCCCTGCCTCTATACAACTTTGTCTTTCCTCCTCGGTAATCGCCTTCGACACGCCACCGGGAAGCCCACAGGTGGGCATAACCGGTTTGCCCCCGATTATCCTCAGCACGTTTCTGAGCCTCTTTCTGGCCTCTATTACTTTGCCACCGGCCTCCGTCCCGACTTTGCCGACAACGCCCAGTATATTCCTTTCCGCAGCCGGTGCCGTCGGGCCGACGATGAAATCGGGGCCGCCGAGGAAGAAGAAGTGGAGCAGATGGTCTTCCGCCTGGAAGGCATTGTACATCAAACGTCTTATTTTCTTCGCCGTTGAGGTTGGCTCCACCTTCCACAGGTCATCGAGCGTTTTGGTGGCGGCCATGTGGTGAGCAGTGGGACAGACCCCGCAGATCATGGTGGTGATCCTGGGCATCTCCTCTGCCGGCCTTCCCTCAGAGAACTTCTCAAAACCCCGAAGTTCGGGTACCTGGAGATAAGCTTGATGGACCTCTCCCTCATCATTGAGGAAGATCTCGATCTTGCCATGTCCCTCAAGTCTGGTAATCGGATCTATGGTTATCTGTTTCATTATCTCCTCCTTGTGCTGTCAGTTCCGAGTTACTACATCTTCTTTCTTCGAAGTAGAGAAGCTGGGAGACCGAACCTGTAGAATGTCCCAGCGGGGTCTACGATTTGATCGACCAGCTTCTGGACGTCCTGCTCGGGCATATTTTCCTCGCCCTCGAGTCCCAGTATGGAGGCGATTGCCGAGAGGGCCCTTGCGCCCTGATCCGCAACTCCGTCCACCGGGCCGAAGCATCCACGGCAGGGCATGTTGGCTCTGATACAGGTCTCACCGCATCCTGAGCGAGTAGCGGGACCGAGACAGATCACGCCCTGTGCCAGGAAGCATGTCTCAGGGTCCATCTTGATTTCCCACGGCCTCTTCACCTCGGAGATCGATATTTTCTCCGGCTTTGAGTCCCTTCTAGGGCATGTATCGCACAGGGCTTTGGCAGGGGCGAGTACTGATCCCTTTTCGGGCAAATCGCCTTGCAAAATCGCGTTTATGGCATTCATGACGAGGTCGGGTGGTGGGGGGCATCCCGGGAGGTAGTAATCCACGTCAATTGTCTGGTCCAATGTCTTGACTGTGTCGTAGAATTCCGGGAGGGTTAGTTCACAGCCGTCAACTGTTGTTTTCTCCTGAGGCAGTGTTCCCTCCGGATTCTCAACGCTTGGGACTTCCTTATATGCCCGATCGAATATCGTTTCCCTGTTCCAGAAATTCCCCAGTCCGGGTATTCCGCCGATGTGAGCACATGCCCCAAACGCCACTACCAGTCCGGATTTCTGCCTGAGGAGTTTTACCATGTCCTCCTGTTCTTCCAGTCTTATGGACCCGTTGATGAAGCTGACTGCTATCTCCCCGTCGGCCAGGGCTTCGACATCCTTCCTCTTGAAATCCAGCGCGACAGGCCATAGCACTATGTCGACGGCGTCTGCGACCTTCAGTATATCTTCATTCAGATCAACGACCGTCTCCTCACATCCGCCACACGATGCGTTCCAGTAAAAAGCAACCTTCGGCTTAGCCATGTTCGCTCCTTTCCTTTTAATTTATTGGGCTTTAACTGGGCTTGCGCCCAATTCTTTGAGGGTTTTTGTAAAATCGTTGACTACCTGTGTGAATTTCGCTCCCTCGGCGGCGGAAACCCACTCCATACGGACTCGCTCCTTCTCTATTCCGAGTTGCTCTAACATATTCTGGAGGAGAGAGATTCGCCGGGCAGTTTTGTAGTTGCCTGCGATGTAGTGGCAATCTCCGGGATGGCAACCGGCGATGAGCACGCCGTCAGCCCCTGCTTCAAAGGCTTTGAGTATGAATGTCGGGTCAACTCTGCCACTACACATGACCCTGATTATCCGCACATTGGTCGCTTGCTGCATTCGGGAAGTGCCAGCGAGGTCGGCGCCAGCATAAGAGCACCAGTTACAGCAAAATCCCAATATCTTCGGTTCAAACTGGTCCATCTTCCCCCCTTTCGAGTTTCGAATTATTATTTATTAGCCAACACTATCGCTTTCGCAAGAGTATGCTTCTTCCTTTTCTGACAATTCGAGGATATAGTTGCAGGGGCTTTCCCGCACTGCGTGGCGCAGTCTCTCCCGATCAATGACGCATATTTCTTCATCATTCAGGCATTCATCAAGGAGGTTCAGAAGTCCGGGGCAAGATTTCTCAACGGTATCTTTATCTATGGAATGAAGGACCCATAGTCCATCCCGTCTTGTCTTGGATAGCCCTGCGTTATGGAGAGCAGTTAACCCGCGGGAAGCCCTGGTTTGGGAAATACTCAGTGACTGGGCCACTTCACAAACTGAACATTCTCGCTGGAGGAGCACCCCCATAATCCTCATCCTTGTTTCCTCGGAGAGGGCTTTGAATACTCTCAATCTTTCCTGCATGACAAACTAATTTCCTATATGCGCATGTATGCATACAGTATACCGTATGCGAGTCTTTCTTGTCAAATCTAAAGGTGCCCACAAGGTGTAGCTATAGCAATATGTTTTGCAGCTAGAGCC
Organism: Dehalococcoidia bacterium; assembly: GCA_046545575.1. GTDB lineage: Bacteria > Chloroflexota > Dehalococcoidia > SZUA-161 > SpSt-899 > JAGXOF01. Next base: position 38,996 of record JBKGZM010000001.1, on the reverse strand, counting down.
TGGCCCCAAGAGCCAGGAGAACTTGAGAAACTCAAAAACGTGTTGTTGGAGCAGGAGGTAAGTGCTTACCTCCTGCTGCGAGCGATCATAGCGGCGCACCCGCCTTCGGCGGGTGCGCCCGGCAGGAATCTTTGTCAGTCCAGGGGGTCGATTACGGGGACTGCGGCTCTTTCACTAGGTCAAACATGAGCCGGACCAGACCTGTTGGGCACACGGAGAAGCACTCCTCGCATTGTGGGCATTCCTCGCGCGCTATCTCAGGGAAGAACATTACCTCCCGTTCCGTGCCCCTGCCAATGAATCCGATGGCGTTCTTCTTCTTGATCTCTGCACAATACCGAACGCACAGGCCGCAAAGAACGCAGAAGGTTGGCTCTATCTCGAACTTGGTCTTGCTTGCAGCTGCCCCATAGGCTTCGCCGAATTCTCGTATGGATTCCATACCGCTTATGCCATATCTGGTGCCGTAGTCCCTTATCGCCTTACAGCCGGGTGCACGTGCCCACAGGAACTCCAGCAACATCTTGCGTCCCTTGACCACTCGGTCAGACTCTGTATATACGGTGAGCCCGTCCTCTACAGGATATACACAGGAGGACACCAACCGTGTTCGCTTGCCCCGCTCTATCTCCACCATGCACAGCCGGCAAGCGCCGTAGGGGGCTAGCATGGGGTGGTAACAGAGATTGGGGATATCAAAACCTGCGCTCTGTGCCGCTTCCAGAATGGTCGTTCCTTCCTCTGCTTTGACCTCTCTTCCATCTATGGTTAAGGTAACTTCAGCCATTCTTGCCTCCTTTTTCTCGCTTTACCGGCGTTCCTGCCGGGACTGCTTCTGGCAGTTCCTCTCCAGAGATCTTTTTAACGGCACCAAAGCGTGAGGGGCAAACCTCAAAGCAGGTTCCGCATTTGGTACACTTATCTTGATCTATGACATGGATCACGTTCTTATCGCCGCTTATGGCTCCAACAGGACAGTTCCTGAGGCAGATCATACAGGCCTGACACTTATCCGGATCGATGTAGTAGCTGATAAGCGACTTGCAAACGCCAGCTGGGCAACGCTTCTCCTTTATGTGGGCCTCGTACTCGTCGCGGAAATACGAGATTGTGCTGAGCACAGGGTTAGGGGCTGTGGCACCAAGTGCGCAGAGCGAGAAGTCCCTGACCACCTCCCCGATTTCCTCCAGGAGTTCGATGTCTCCATCTTGCCCTTCCCCATCGCAGATCCTGTTCAGTATCTTGAGCATCTGGTAGATTCCCTCCCGACATGGGACGCACTTGCCACAGGATTCTCCTGCCAGGAAGTTGAGGTAATACCTGGCGATATCTACCATGCAGGTATCTTCGTCCATCACGATCATGCCGCCAGAGCCCATCATCGAGCCCGCCCTGGCCAGCTCATCGTAGTCGACGGGGAGGTCGATGAGGCTTTCGGGAATAACCCCTCCAGAGGGACCACCGGTCTGAACGGCCTTAAATTTCTTCCCTCCAGGAATGCCTCCGCCGATATTGTAGATTATCTCACGAATGGTGGTCCCCATGGGCACCTCTACAAGCCCTGTATTATTTACTTTGCCCACGAGTGAGAATATTTTTGTTCCTTTGCTTCTGTCGGTCCCGATACCAGTAAACCAGTCAGCGCCTTTGTTGATTATCAAGGGAACAGTGGCCCAGGTCTCAACGTTGTTCAGGTCGCTGGGTTTGTCCCAGATGCCGCTTGTGGCGGTGCGAATGTATTTTGGCCTGGGTTCGCCTACCTTGCCCTCTATTGCGGTCATGAGAGCGCTGGACTCTCCCGAAACAAAAGCCCCAGCACCACGATGTACCGTGACATCGAAATTGAAACCCGAGCCGAGGATATTTTCCCCGAGAAGTCCGTGTTCCCGTGCCTGCTCTATTGCGATGTTCAGATTCTCCACAGCTAGGGGATATTCCTGACGCACATAAATAAAGCCCTGGTGTGAGCCAATGGCGTAGGCCCCGATAGTCAAGCCCTCCAGCACGCTGTGGGGGTTGCCCTCGAGCAAGCTCCTGTCCATGTAAGCGCCCGGGTCGCCCTCATCGGCGTTGACGATGACATACTTTGGTTCATCCGGAGCATCACGAGTGGTCTCCCACTTTATTCCTGCGGGGAATCCCCCGCCTCCTCTTCCCCTCAGGTTGGCGGCCTTAACTTCGTCCATTACTTGCTCGGGGGAGAGGTCGAAAAGCGCCTTGGAAATGGCCTTGTAGCCGCCCAGGGCCAGATAATCGTCTATTTTCTTGGGGTCAATAAATCTATTGTTCCCGAACACTGTTCTATTCTGGTTGCTATAAAAGGGAATCTCGCTTTCGTGAACTACTTTTTCGCCGTCGCTTTTTTCGTACAGTAACCGATCCACTACCTTCCCTTCCTGTAAGGTGGTGGAGACGATTTCGGGAACATCATCTGGTTTGACCTTCAGGTAACATATTTCCTCTGGGAAAATGACGACGAGGGTGCCTCTCTCGCAGAACCCGTGGCACCCCGTCCGACGTATGTCGACCTTATCTTTAAGCCCGTTTTTTGAGAGCTCTTCGGCAAAGGTTTCAGCGACCTGTTCGCTACCATATGCGCGGCATCCTGTGCCCGAGCATATGGTAACACAGAGCTTGTTTGGGTCTCTTTTGCTTACCACTTCTTGTCTCAAATTCTCCAGGTCAGAGGCTGAGTTCAATTTTGGCATAGCTCCCTCCTTAATATATTGATTGCGGGATCATTCGCATGCGGAGAAGATATTCTCCAACTCTTCCGTGGAAGGGTTGCTGTAGTACTGCTCCCCGACCATCATCACTGGTCCCAGAGCACAGCAGCCGAGGCAGTTGACCGTGTCCAGGCTAAAGCGCATGTCTTCCGAGGTCTCGCCCGGGTTCAGCTTCAGGCTTGTGGAAACCCTGTCCAGAAGACGAGGCGCACCCCTGGTATGGCACGCAGTACCCAGGCAAACCGTAACCTGATTTCGCCCTTTGGGTATAAGACTGAAGGCCTTGTAGAAGCTAGCTATATGGTAGACTTGAGTTAATGGAACACCGAGACTTTGACTGACCAGTTTCAGGGTGTCTTTTGGCAACCACCGATTTTCACGCTGGATGTCCAGAAGGACTTGAATAAGGGCTGAACTGTCTCCTGAGTATCTATTTATGATCCCCTCTACTGTACTCGTTTCAACCGCCTCATAAGCCATATGGTTACCTCCTTATGGTTTTAGAAATCGTTCTTCAGGGATGCGTTTATCTGGTTTTGTTATACTATTATACACGTATAGCCCGCCCGGGTATACCCGGGCGGGCTATAATCTACCGTTCTTTGTTTAACTCCAGTAACTCCACCACCAACTGTCTTTCTTCTTGCGCAGCGCTTCCTGCTCCGCAGTCAGCTTTTGCAGGAATGCATCTTCCATCATTTGATTGAACTCACACTGTGCACAGTTGAAAAGGTGGCTACATGTCCGGTGAGCGACCTCTCCCTTAAGGGCGTAGCGGCAAACCCGCTGGTTGCCTGGCAATTCCTTGAGTCGCTCCACTGCCTTGTCTACTTCCGCTTCCTCGGTTGCTAATCTCTCCTGCATCATCTGGTCGAACTCGCAGGCGAAGCAATCGTAGTCCCGATTGCACATGCGGTAGGAGACGAGTCCCAGCTTCATCCACACGCATGGCTTGCCCACTTCTGGACGGGCTTCAGCAGCTTTTGCTGATTTTGCTACCTCTTCCTTCGCTTGGCGGAGGTACTGCCGTGCTTCCAGGTTGCCAGGCTGTACGCTTATCACGGCCTGGAATTCCCTTTTCGCTTGATCGAAGCGCCCAGCCTTCAAGAGGTTCTTCCCCTCCTGCATGTGTGCAGGGGCTTCGGCTTCGCTTATGCTGGGGACTTCCTCTTCAACTGCCGGTTGCTCGACTTCGGCCGCTTCTGTTTCGGTCTCTACAGCTTCCTCGGCAGCGGGCTGTGGCCTGATCTCGGCCTGTACGGGACCCAGGGTCTTTTGTATCAGGTCCTCGAGTTCATCCGGGGAGACCGGCTTGACCAGGTAGTCGGTTGCGCCGTACTTCATCGCCTCTACCGCCGTCTCCACAGACGGATAGGCGGTGATAATGATGCCCTTCAGGTTCGGTTGCCGGTTTGTGGCTTCTTTCAGGACCTCAACGCCGTCCTTACCCGGTAGTTTGAGGTCAAGAACCGCCACGCCGAATTCTTGCTCTCCGAGCATTTGCAGCGCTTGTTCACCATCTTCGGCTGTGGTTACCTCGTAACCGCTGTCTGCCAGCCAGTCCCTGAGGGACTCTCGCATGATGTTTTCATCCTCAACTATCAGTACAGGTTGCCGTTTCATATTGTCCACCTCCTTAGGTTGGATTTCATTTCTTTTGTTCTCTTCTCCCTTCATCATCTCTATCACCTCCACCCTAATGTATATGCAATTTTGTTGCCAATTAAAGAAAAGGGAGGAGGGCGGTCCGCCGTCGGCGGACCGCCCTCCTCCCCTGGGTTGCTACGGGTGTTCTGCGTGTCTAATACGGGTAGGCCAGGCCGACGTCGGCCTGGCCTACCCGGGGCTGCCCCTGGACTGTAAACAAATTATACAGCACTGCTTAATTTGTTTACATCCACTCCGTATTTCTTGACTTTCTTGTAAAGGGTCATCCGGGTGATCCCGAGCCGTTTCGCTGCTTCGGTGTGGTTCCCGCTGGTCTCCTTGAGGACATTTACAATGTGTTGCTTTTCCATATCTTCAAGGCTTCCTTCACTTGAAGATTGCTGAGCAGAAGGTAGGTTTTGTGTTGCCAGATCATCTACGTTGATCGTGCTATCCTGTGTGAGCACGACCGCCCTCTCAATAGTGTTCTCTAGCTCCCTTACATTCCCGGGCCAGTCGTACTTCATAAGGAAGTCCATGGCCTCGGAAGAAAGCTTAATCTCACCTTTCTGGTTCTCCCGGGCGAACTTGTTCAGAAAATGTTGAGCCAGCAGGGGGATATCTTCGCTTCTTTCCTTGAGGGGCGGGAGTTCAATGCTGACTACGTTCAGGCGATAGTAGAGGTCTCCCCTGAATTCTCCCTCGTTTATCGCCTCCTTCAGGTTTTTGTTGCTGGCTGAAATGAGGCGTACATCGGTCTTTATGGGCTCAGTGCCCCCGACGCGAGTGAACTCCCGTTCCTCCAGGACTCTGAGCAGGTGTACCTGCATGTTGGTGCTTATCTCTCCTATTTCATCGAGGAAAAGGGTCCCGCGGTGAGCGAGTTCAAATCTTCCCTTTCTTTGATTTACAGCGCTGGTAAAAGCCCCTCTCTCATGCCCGAATAGCTCGCTCTCGAGGAGGCTCTCAGGTAATGCAGCGCAACTCACATCCACGAAAGGCTTGTCCCGGCGGGGACTTAGATTATGGATGGCCCGTGCAATAAGCTCCTTGCCGGTCCCGCTTTCGCCGGTGATGAGGACACTGGCATTGCTCTTGGCCACGGTTTTGACCACATCGAAAATCTTGTGCATTTTGTGGCTCTTAGCGATGATGTTCTCAAAACGGTAATGGTCTTCTAATTGTTCGCGGAGAACTCGGTTTTCCTCTACCAATCTCTGGTGTTCCATCAACTTCTCAAGGAGCGACTCCACCCGTTCGGGGCAGAATGGCTTCTCGATATAGTCATAGGCCCCTTCATGCATCGCGGACACAGCACTGGGTACGCTTCCGTACGCAGTTATGATGATTACACCCGTGTCAGGGGAGATTTCCTTGGTTCTTCTCATGAGTTCAATGCCGTCTATGCCCGGCATTACTAAATCGGCTATGAGTATGCCTATCTTCTCACGTTTAATAATGTCGAGTGCTTTGTATCCGTCTTCAGCGACCAGCACCTGATACCCTGAGTCGGTGAGCCAGTCCTTTAGTGATTCGCGGACTGTCTCTTCATCATCGACAGCGAGGATTTTGATCTGGCTTTTCATATCCGGGGATTGTCGTGTGGTGTCAGCATCCTGCATCAGTTTTCACCTTGAACCAAGAATTCAAAGGAGGATCGGTTACAAATAGATACTGAACCTCGTTCCCTTCCCTTCCTCGCTCTGGACATTGATCTTTCCTTTATGCTGCTCTATAATGCCATGCACTACAGCCAGTCCCAGGCCTACCCCCTTCCCCTTTTCTTTGGTGGTGAAGAAAGGCGTAAACAGATTGCGAAAGTTCTCTTTGGGTATGCCATATCCGGTGTCCTGAATGTCAATCCTGACATGGCCATTGCCCGTGGGCTGGCTCCGTAACGTGAGCGTTCCACCATCCGGCATCGCCTGAACCCCGTTCAGAATAAGGTTGGTAAACACCTGCTGTAATTTGTCGAAATCAGCTGTGATTTTGGGCAAGTCAGGGCTCAGCTCTTTTTTGACCTCGACATTCTGTATCTGCGCCTGGTGTCCTACGAGAGATAGAGCTTTTTCTATGGTTTGATTTATGTCTGTTTCACGTAACATCGGCTCCGTTTGTCTGGCAAAATCCAGCAGATTGCGAATTATTCGGGAGCTGCGGGTCACCTCTGACTCCATCTTCGGGAGATACTCCCTGGACATCTCCTTGGTCAGAGAATCGTTTTCGGCCTTTTTCATCAGAAGTTTGGTGTAGGTCAGAACTCCCGCCAGTGGATTATTGATTTCATGGGCGATAGCCGCCGCCATTTGCCCCAGTGATGTTAATTTCTCCGCTTGAATAAGTTGTTCCTGAGCATCCTTGAGCTTGCGAAACAGATATGGCCAGCACATCTCTACCTCGGCCAGCCCCTGAGACACTGCTACGGCCAGCTCCCTACAGGTAGCATAGCCACAGGCGCCACAGTCAAGTTGATCTTCTGGAGATGCCTTACCGATCTGATTAAGGACTTCCTCTACATCTTCCTCACGGGGTTGCTCCAGAGAGCTGAATCTATTTGTAAACTTGCGACTCAGATCGATTCCGCTGTACTCTTGGATGTCTTTCTCAGCCTGCGCAGGATTAGACTCATTCACAAAGTGTTCGGTAACGATCCTTCTTTTTTCCGTTGTACGTAACTCATTACCGATTGCTGGGCCGTTGATACATCCTTCACAGAAGTAGGCATCTAGGAATCGGGTGGCGATCCGGTTCTGGGCGAGATCATCAACACACCATCGAGCTCGTCTCCTTCCTTCGGCCCAGACGACGTCAGTAGTGGAAATGTCGCCGGGAATTCCGGTCACCTTTAGCAATCCTCCGGAGATGGGAAATAGATGCCCGAGGTTGGACTTTGGCCCGGAGAATTGTGATTCCTCTTCAGAGGCAGGATCAATCTCTTTGGCTGCAAACATCTCCTTTAACTCGGGAAAGGTAAGGACGGCATCGATTACGCCAGAGAGTTTTTCATCTATCTTCTCGAGTTTCTTAGAAATACATGGGCCCACAAAGACAACTTTAGCATTTGGATTGTATTTCCACTTGATAACTCGGCCCATGGCTATCATTGGTGAGACAGTGGGCGCTAAGTTGTTTATCAATTGAGGATAGAATTTCTCTATCATGGATACAAACGCCGGGCAGGTAGAAGAGAGCATTGGAGCCTTTTTGTTCTCATCGAAGAGCCTGCGGTATTCGCGCGCAACCAGTTCAGCGCCAAAAGCAGCCTCCATAACCTCGTTGAATCCGAGTTTCTTAAGGGCAGTGACGAGCTGCCTCGGGCGGACTTCAGGAAAGCCTGCTGGGAACGAGGTCGACAAAACGGCTATGACAGGTGCATTTTCACGCAGTAATTGCCAAGCAAGCCCGATATCGCTTTCGTATTTCTTTGCGCCTGCGTGGCAGACATTAATACACGTGCCGCAGGCCACACACCGATCCCTCAAGACCTCGGCTTTCCGCTCTCTAACCCTAATAGCTTTTACAGGGCAGCTACGGACACATGCGTAGCATTCCTTGCATTTATCCTTTATGGTGTACACAACACTCATTTTGTGCTTTCCTGTTTCTTAAACCGTTTTCGTGATGAAGGCATTCTCAGCTCCTGCCTCAAGTTCACTATCGAGCGCCGGGAAAGTAATATACCTGACTCCTCCAGTTTCTCTTTGATCGCCTGGTCGCTGAGAGGTCGTCTTTCGGATTCAAAGACTCTCTTAAGCGCCTCTTTCTTGAAGTCCTTGGGATGTGCGAAGAAATCTTTAATCGGTTTCTCCTCTCCCCATGGCGTCTCCACGCTTTTCCCGTGAATAGTACGGCTGACCGTGCTTGAATCCAGTCCTATTTGGTTGGCCATTTCCTTCTGACTTAACGGAAGGAGAGACATCGCATCCCCGGTGTCCAAATATAGTTTCTGCTTCTCCACCACATTTTGCAATATCTGCGTCAGCGTATCTTTGCGCACATTTATCAACTCCAGTTTCCTGAACAGCTTCCTTGCTTCCTTACCCTCTGCCTCAGTTAACCTCTCATTTATTATTTTCTCAAATTTTTCGTAGTTAATCGAATATCTTCCCCTGGCAAGTGATGGGGGGTAATAGCCGATAACAAAGCCGTCATGTGCTCGTTCTATTGAAGCGACCTTGGAGTAATGGACTCTCTCCTCCGGGCTGATCGCTGAAGGATGATAGAACTCGCTCATGGCGGAAAAGTCGGTGATGAATTCGTTTATCCTGTGCACCTGGGAGAGACTTATATTACACTCCTGTGCGATATGCTCTGCGGTAATCTCGGGGTCGGGAAAGAGGAAGAACTCCTTGAACTTCTCCAGCCCTATCTTTTGTATAAGCTCCACCACTTCCCCTCTCTGCTGCAGAAGGGGCTCCACATCGAGAGAGCCCTCGTCAGCGAGGATGTTTTCCTTGAGCTCGTAGCAGCGAGCGGAGATATCAGTCTTGGGGAATCGCTGGTAATGGATTATGTTTTCTGATTTGTAGAGCTTCTTAAAGAGAGAGCTCTTTTCTATTTGAGCAACTAAGCTCTGAAATTCCTCCTCAGACATCTGCAGGAGGTTGGCTTGCTCTATGCGAAGAACATGCCGCTGCTCTTGCTGCATCCGCGGAGACTGAATCTGTTCCATATCCACACATGACAAAGCTCAAACCAGAATGCCCTCGATCTGCGCCATGATCTCCTGTGTCGTGAAGTGCCTGGCCTTGATAGCGCCTGAAGGGCAGGTAGCGGCACATAGACCACACCCTTCGCACAGCACCTCGTTTATGACAGCCACCTTTTTCTCTTCATCGAACGAAATCGCGCCATAGGGGCATAGTGATACACATGTTTTGCAGCCGGAGCAAAGGTCTTCGTCCACCACGGAGGTAGCTGCTTCCACTTCAACCTTTCCTCTGCTGATCATGGCCAGAGCCTCCGCCGCTGCCCCTGAAGCCTGAGCTACCGTGTCAGGGATATCCTTGGGCCCCTGGCAGCAGCCGGCGATGAATACTCCCTTTGTGGGTGTGGATACTGGCTCTAGCTTGGGATGACTCTCCATAAAGAAGCCATCCGCGCTTCTGCTCATCTTGAGTAGTTTGGAGACCTCATCGGCATCTTCCTGTGGCTCCAGGCCTATGCTCAGGATTGCCATGTCGACCGGTATATCACGCATGATGGAAGCCAGCGTATCTTCGGCATGGACTACCAGTTTGCCGTCCTCCTGTGTGATCTCGCCGGGCCGGCCGCGAATGAAGGTGATATCCTCCTTCAGCATCCGGTTGTAGAATTCTTCATAGCCTTTGCCGAAGCATCTCAGGTCAATGTAGAATTCATATATCCTGGCGTTCGGGACGTGTTCCCTGAGTAAATGGGCATACTTCATGGAATACATGCAGCAGACCCGCGAACAGTACTCGTGGTATTTGGCATCCCGGCTTCCTACACAATGGATAATAGCCACACTATCCGGCTCTTCTCCATTCTTAAGTGCTATATGCCCTTCGGTTGGACCTGATGCGCTTATCAGACGTTCGAACTCCAGGCCGGTAACAACATTATCCAGGCGATGATACCCGTATTGGTAAATCGGTGTTGGGTCGAAGGCTTGGAAGCCAGTGGTTACGATTATGTTTCCTACTTCCAGGTTCAGGATCTCGTCCTGCATGCTGTGATTGATGGCCCCGGCCTCACAGACCTTCTCGCACTCTCGACAATCCGCACACCCGGCACAATTCAAGCAGCGCTTGGCTTCCTCTATTGCTGTATTTTCATCAAAGCCCTGCTCGACTTCAGCGAAGGAACGGACCCGCTTATCAACTTCAATGGTGGACATGGAACTTCTCGAAGCACTGGCAACACCCTCTTTGGGCACATCGGACACCTTTCTCCTCTCCTCTGGTCTGCCCTCTTTCATGTCCACATCCCTGATGTAGCGGTCAATTGATGTAGCGGCTTCCTTGCCTGCAGCAACAGCGTCGATTACCGAGGCTGGGCCGGAAACTACGTCACCACCGGCGAATACGCCGTCGATGTTCGTCTCCAAAGTAATCTCATCAACTGAGAGGGTATTCCATTGAGTGTATTCAAGCTCCTCAGGCAGTGCTTCCTTGTCGACGCCCTGTCCGATGGCAATGATGACGTTGTCTACATCCAGAGTGAACTCAGACCCTTTTACGGGCACGGGCCGACGTCGGCCACTGGCATCAGGCTCACCTAGTTCCATTCGCGTGCACTCTATGCCACTGACCTTATTGCCTTCACTTAGAACTTTGTTTGGTGCTGCCAGGAACTGTATGTTGATACCTTCCCTTTCAGTTTCCTCGATTTCACTCTTTTCCGCGGGCATCTCTTCCCGTGAGCGCCGGTAGACGATGCTTACCTCCTCAGCGCCTAATCGCCATGCTACCCTGGCAGCATCGATGGCAGCATTGCCACCGCCGACAACGGCTACCTTTTTGCCTATTTGGGTTTGATCTCCGGAATTGACGCGCTTCAGGAAGTCCAGCGCATGGAGCACCCCGTTTGCATCCTCCCCTTCTATTCTCATCTTCTGGCTTGTCCAGGCGCCGTTACTCATGAATATGGCTTTATACCCCTCGTTGAAAAGCTGACCGATATCGTTGATCGGATTGTTTGTCTTGATCTCTACTCCAAGTTCCTCTATGTAGCTGATCTCGCTGTCCAGCACGTCCTTTGGCAAGCGATATTCGGGAATGCCGTACCGAAGCATTCCCCCGGCTTCGGGCATTGCCTCAAATACCGTCACAGGGTATCCTTCGCGTATGAGGTCATAGGCACATGCGAGGCCGGCTGGGCCTGAACCCACGACCGCGATCTTCCCTTTCTTGGTTATCTCTACAGGGCTTGCTTTTTCCCTGCCCACTTTCCTCTCATAGTCAGCAGCTGAACGCTTAAGAGCCCTGATGGCCATTGGTTCATCGAGCTTTGCTCGCTCACACTCCGATTCGCATGGATGTGTACATACCCTCCCCAGAATGCCTGGGAACGGCATGGTTTTTCTCACGACCTCGGCCGCTTCCTTGAAATTGCCCTGAGAGATGAGGGCGATGTACCCCTGAGCATTTACTCCGGCGGGGCATGTAAAGCGACAGGGGGGCCAGGCACCTCCCTCACGTTTATAGATGGAAGCGACATTGGGAACGGCCTGGGCGAAGGACGTTGCTATGGCCTTTGTGTTGGTCATTCCCAACTCGAACTTGGAAGGGATTTCTACAGGACATGCCCTGGTACATTCACCGCATCCGGTGCATTTTTCTTCATCGACAAATCGAGCCTTTTCCCTTACCTTAACCTCGAAATTGCCAACATAGCCTGCTACCTCTTCTACCTCACTGTAAGTCAGGAGCTCGATATTTGGATGAGCTCCTACAAGACTCATCTTGGGGGTGAGGATACAGGCTGAACAGTCAAGGGTAGGGAAGGTCTTGTCGAGTTGAGCCATGTGACCGCCAATAGAAGGCTCACGTTCTACCAAGTATACCTTGTTTTCAGAACTGGCGATTTCGAGAGCGGCCTGGATACCTGCAATTCCTCCACCCATAATCAAGACACTGGGATTTACCGGAACCTCCCTTGTCTCCAGTGGCTCGTGATAGTAGACTTTCTGTACTGCGCCGCGAACCAGCGCTTTAGCCTTTTCCGTAGCTTTCTCAGGTTCGTTTGGGTGAACCCAGGAGCAATGTTCCCTGATATTGGCCATCTCAAACAGGTATGGATTTAATCCTGCTTCCTGAATACAGCGTCGGTATGTGGGTTCGTGCATCCGCGGCGAGCAGGAAGCTACAACAACACGGTTGACATTGAGGTTTTTGATGTCCTCTTTGATGAGGTTCTGCCCGGGGTCCGAACACATGTACTTGTAGTCGCGAGCTATGGTCACTCCAGGCAGATCCTGCGCGAAAGCGGATACGTCCTCACAGTTCACCGTTCCCGCGATGTTACTTCCACAGTGACAAATGTAAACACCGATTCTTGGCTCTTCCATTTGCACACCCCTTTTGTATATTGATTTCATTGATTAAAGGTCAGTTAAGGTTGATTAACCGACCTCGGTTGCCACAGTTATTTCGTTATCGCTGCCATTACCTTCTTGGGCGATACTATTGCTGTGTCTATGCCCAATGTCTTGGCGTCGATACCCAGAGCAAGGCCGATAAGCTGGGTGAAGAATAAAACAGGGAGATCGAACTTGGTTTTGAACTCGCTGTTTACCATACCTTGATAAGCATCCAGATTGGTCTGACACAATGGACATGCGGTAATTATGCATTGCGCGTTGCCCTCTTGTGCGCTGGCAAGCACATCACGAATGAGTCTGAATGCTACCTTTGGCTCCGCTATCACTAGAGAGCTTCCGCAGCACCGGTTCTTATTTTGGAAAGGTGTGGCCTCTGCTCCCAGGCTCGTGATCAAACGATCCAGTGTTTGGGGATTCTCGGGGTCATCAAATCCCAGATCGGGGCGGACCAATTGGCATCCATAGTATGGAGCCACCCTAAGTCCATCGAGTGGGTTTATCACCTTGGAAGAAACGGATTCCAGGGTGATATCGTTGATTATGACCTCCAGCAAGTGCCGCACCTTAACGGTCCCTTTATACTCCAGTCCGACCTCTGACAGGGCCTGATTTACCTTTTCCTTGATGTCAGGATAGAGCTTGATAAAGGAATTTGCTCTCGCAAGTGTGACATAACACGCGCTGCAAGCGGTCACCAGATCGAGACCAGTTTTCTCCGCCAATGCCAGGTTGCGAGCGGCGATGCATATTGCCCCCAGCTCGTCTGTAGAAGCGTAAGGCGTAGTCCCACAGCAGTTCCAATCGTCCAGCTCAGCCAGATCCATCTCCAGCGAACTCTTAATGGCCTGGATGGAGATTTCATATCCTACCGCTGTGCCCTTGGCCGAGCAACCTGGAAAATATGAATAGTATCTCATCGGCTACCTCCTAACTGTAACTATTGGCGGGTAAAGGGTCATTCCAGAGTTTTCGCCTTTTCAGCGATTTTCTTGACTTGATCAACGCCCTTTATCTTGTCGGCTGTAAGGGACATTCGCCTGTGAGTTAGTAATTTTAGCGCTAAGCCGGACATTTTAAGGGCGGCGAAGGGATTGGTCTTTAAGTAGTATTTGAACATCATGCCGAACTCATGGACCCGGCCATTACTCTTAATTGAGTCAACAAACGCTTGATAAGCAATAGGAGTACCTACTCGCCTTGTAGCCATCCCATGCTGGATGGCCAGTGCCTCGAAAGCATGCATCAGGTCTGTCGGCTTGATGTCTCGGGGGCACCGCACAGTACACATGTAGCAGGAGGCACATACCCACATTGAGTTGCTGGACAGGACCTTCTTGCGCTCTCCCGCGCGTGTTAAAGCAATCATTTCCCGAGGAGTGTAATCCATTATCTTGGCATTGGGGCAGGATGCCGTGCATGTTCCGCATTGGATGCAGGAGTTGATATCCTCTCCCCCGGGTCTTGACGCAACTTCCTCCAAGAATGTTTTCTCGCGAGTTGGTGGCGTTTCTGTAATTGCTGTCATTTATCGCCTCCTTGCAAAAAGCTTATCACAAGCTTTTTCTTTATCTCTAACAAGGTGCAAGATGTTAGTAATATGGTATCAATAAGTCCCCTAAAATGCAAACCTTGGTACACAAAGACCTCCCCCATACGGGAGGAGGTCGAACTCACCTGTCTCCTTTGACTAAGCCCTCAATTAGCTTCTGAGGGAAGCTTTGGTAAAAACCTCTATCGCTGGTCATGTTCACATCAGGCGGGTCCATCAGCTTCTCTCTTTACAACCCTTGGCTGCTGGGATTTGTTAAATTAATTTATATCATAACTGTATACCATGTTGCAACCACCAGATGTTTAGCGTAAAGCACGGTGTCAAAAAAGTATACAATGGCATTCCAGATGTATCATAAGCTTAAGCCTCAAGCTATTTAATTCGTTTGTCTGGGTATTATCTGTGGGGGAAGTTCTTGGTTATCGGCTCTATTGTTTCGAGGATGAACCTCCCATTCCTCCCTTTTCATTTTGGCCTTGTTCAGGACGCGAGGACGTCTCTTCCCCATACTTTGACAGTGTATTGAGGGCAACCCTATCGCCCAGGTAGAGCTTGATATAAGGCCATGGCATCGCTATTCCTTCCTGGTCAAAGGTCCTCTTGATCCTTCTGCGCATCTCTCCCATGACCCGCCACTGCAGCAGAGGTTTGGTCTTTCCCCATATCTTTAACTCGATTCCTGAATCGTCGAAATTATCCACGCGCAGAACCGTGGGCGTCTCCATTATAATATCTCTCCAGGGTTCTTCCTCCTTGATTTCTTTACCTACCCGATTCAGGATATCCGCTACTTGGTCCAGGTCCTCACCATATGCGACACGGATGTTGAGATTTACACATCCCCAGTCCTGACTGAGGTTGCTGGCGGTTTTGATCTCCCCGTTGGGGACGACGTGGCGTGTACCGTTCAGGTCTCTTAATATTGTCCTTCTCAATCCCAGATATTCAACACCACCACTCTTGCCCGCTATTTCCACCCAATCGCCCACCGAGTATTGATCTTCTATGATAATGAATATACCACCCAGCAGGTCTCGAATGAGGTTCTGTGCCCCAAAACCTATGGCAATGCCGAGTATACCAGCACCAGCCATAAGCGGAGCGATGTTAATATTAAACTCGGAGAGGATGGTAAAGATAGCTATTGCCCAAATGACCACTGTAATAGTACTTGTGAGGAAATGGATAAGGGTCTCTGCCCTCTGCTCGGCCTCCTCCTTAAGTCGTTGCTTTTTTTGCCTGGTTACATGTCTACTTACAAATCTGGGTATAAGACTTTTGGATATTTGCTGGATGATAAATGCCACTACCAGGATTATCGCTACTTTAATACCACTGTCGCGCAACCATTCCAGTACAGCAATCCCTGCGTCTTTCAGGGCATTCGTAGCGATGGCTACATCTATTCCAACACGGGGTAATATTGCCAGCACGAGCGCGGCTGCTATTATAATTGTCCATATATAGACTAAGATGTGGCCTGTGACCCGCGCTCCTCGACTCCAATCCTCCTTGGTGGGGGTGATCTTTTTGACCAGGAGTGCAATCCACCGGGGTGCCCATTTTCTACAGGCCCACCACACCAGCGTGGCAACGACCACGGCTACTATGATCCATATACCACTCTCCATAAACCAGGTCATAGATACTCTCCGCCAAGCGCCTAGCTTGTCAAAATGTGAGGATTATTATAGCATTTAGCTTTCCGGCAAACAAGTTGTGATAGGCTTTTGATCTCTTCTACAAAAGAGCTCTATGGATTAACTGTGGACTATTGACTGACGACTAATAACTGGTCGGGGGTTATTCACTCGAAGTCTCTGTGATCGAGATAACCCTGCAGAATAAGTGCCGCGGCGGCCGAATCCCGCCTTTCCTTTATCTGCCGGCTGTTGCTACCGCTGTCGCGCATCAGCTTGCTGGCAATGGAGGTCGAAAGCCGCTCGTCCCACATCTTAACAGGGACCCCGGTGTGTGCGGAAAGCTCCTCGGCGAAGGAGCTCGCCTTTTCCGCCTGTTCGCTCATACTGCCATCCATTGAGAGAGGTAACCCGACCACTATACACTCTACGCTGTTCTCCTCTATTAGCCTCAATATCTCTTCCAGATCGGAGCTATCTTCCGTCCGTAGGATCACCGTTAGTGCGGTGGCCAGTATACCCGTTGGGTCGCTCAGTGCCACCCCGATTCGCCTATCGCCGACGTCGAGTCCCATTATGCGCATTTTAACCTTTTTTGAGCAATTGAGGTACGAGTCTCAGGGCTTCATCCATCTTGCTCCTGTCCTTGCCGCCGGCCTGGGCCATTCCCGGCTTTCCACCCCCACCACCCCCCGTCACCTCCGCTACCCGCTTGACGATGTCGCCGGCATTGATGCCTTGGCTTACCAGGTCGGAGGTCACCATGGCCAGGAACCTGGGGTTGCCATCGAGAGTGGTTCCCAGTACGATAACTGCACTGCCCAGTTTGTCCTTGAGGAAATCCCCCATCTGGCGCAAAAGGTCCATGTTCGATGTGGCGACCTCGGCTGTCAGAACGTTTATTCCATTTACCTCGCTCACCTCGGAGAGCAGGGATTCTGCCCTTGTCCTGAGAAGCTGTGCCTCCAAATCTTTGGCCCTCTTTCGTTCGGTATCGAGCTCCGATAAAACCTCGGAGAGCTTCTGCCGGACATCTGAGGGGCTTGTTTCAAGCTGTTCGGCTGCGTTTTCCAGGACGGAGAACCTTTCGTTCACAAGGGCCTCCGCCCCCCTCCCCGTCACCGCCTCGATGCGCCTCATCCCAGATCCTATGCTCCTCTCGCTCGTGATGTGGAAAAAGCCGATTTCCCCAGTACTCTGCACGTGCGTGCCACCGCAAAGCTCGGTGCTTACGACCTCGGAGGAATTAGAGTCCTCTATCCTCACTACCCTGACCTCATCCCCGTACTTCTCGCCGAAGAAGGCCAGTGCCCCCTCCGCGAGCGCCTGACTGTAGGGCACGACGCGGCTGGAGACGCGAAGATTCCGCCGTATGTTCTCATTTACGATGCGCTGGACCTTGGCCAGTTCCTCCTTGCTCAACGCTATAAGATAGGTGAAGTCGAACCTGAAGCGGTCAGGTGCAACGAGAGACCCCGCCTGGCTGACGTCATCGCCGATTACCTGCCTCAGGGCTGCCTGAAGGAGGTGTGTGGCTGTGTGGTTGCGTGCGATGTCCAGCCGGCGTTCGCGGTCTATTTCCGCCTCCGCTGAGTCGCCCACGGAGATTGACCCTTCCTCCACCTTACCTGAATGTGTCACCAGATCATCCAGAGGCCTCGTTGTATTGCTCACTGCAACTTTTCCGTTGTATCCTTTAATCTCTCCCGTGTCGCCCACCTGTCCGCCCATCTCGCCGTAGAACGGTGTTTTGGCCAGGATCACCTCCGCCTCCTGCCCTGCGGAGGCTGTGCCCACCGGCTCCCCTTCCACGAGCAGTGCGACCACCCGGGTTTCGCATGAGAAACTATCATAGCCGGCGAACCCGGTGGGTGCTACATCCAGTTGTTCATAGACCCTCTGGGCCGCTTTGTCTCCTGCCCCGAACTTCTGAGCTGCCCGTGCCCTCTCCCTCTGCTTCTCCATCTCCTGCTCAAAGCCCTCCAGGTCGACCGAAAGGCCGTGATCGGCGGCGATTTCTTTGGTCATCTCCACGGGAAATCCATACGTGTCGTAGAGGGTGAATGCCTGTTCGCCGGAGATGGAAGAAACCCCGCTCTCTTTGTCCTGTTCTATCATCTGGTCCAGGAGATTCATGCCGGTGTTCAAAGTCTGGTCGAACCTGCTTTCCTCCAGGTCAATCGCCCGGATTATGTGGTCTTTCCGAGTGAGGAGCTCGGGGTAGGAATTCCCCATCTGGTCGATGACCACCTCCGCTATTTGTGTAAGGAAGGGCTCCTTCAAACCCAGAAGATAGCCGAAGAGGGCGGCTCGGCGAAGTACCCGTCGCAGTACATATCCCCGGCCCTCATTGGAGGGAATCACGCCGTCGGCGATGAGGAAGGTCGCGGATCGCCCGTGCTCGGCCACGACCCTTATCGCTTTGTCCGAGGACTTATCTTCGCCGTAGTTCTTGCCCGTTAGCCGGGATATGCAGTCTATGATTGGACTAAACCGGTCGGTCTCGTAGACTGAATCCTTGCCCTGCATTATGGCGGCGGTGCGCTCCAGTCCCATGCCTGTATCGATATTCTTGCTGGTGAGCGGCGTTCGGTTGCCGTGCTCATCCTGGTAGTATTGAGTAAAGACGAGGTTCCAGAGTTCCGAGAAACGGCCACAGTTGCATGCCGGACCGCAGTCGGGTCTGCCGCATCCAAACTCCTCCCCCAGGTCATAGAGGATCTCGCTGGACGGGCCGCAGGGCCCGGTGTCTCCGGCGGGTCCCCAGAAGTTGTCCTCCTCGCCGCAGCGCACGATGCGTTCCCTGGGGACTCCCGTTTGGATCCAG
This sequence comes from Dehalococcoidia bacterium, assembly GCA_046545575.1. GTDB lineage: Bacteria > Chloroflexota > Dehalococcoidia > SZUA-161 > SpSt-899 > JAGXOF01. The sequence continues at coordinate 20,539 of JBKGZM010000001.1, read as the reverse complement.
TGCTCGAATGCCTCGTCATCGTCGAGAAAGATGGTTATCCACAGGCGGTCCTGCGGCAGTTGCAGGCGCTCCTTGACGAATTCCCACGCCCAGGCAATCGCCTCTTTCTTGAAGTAATCGCCAACGCTGAAGTTCCCCAGCATCTCGAAGAAAGTCAGGTGGGTTGCATCTCCTACCTCGTCGATATCGGTGGTGCGGAAGCACTTCTGGCATGAAGCAAGGCGCACGTTTGGTGGCGTGGCCTCGCCCATGAAGTACGGTTTAATCTGCACCATACCCGCGCTTGTCAGGAGCAGGGTTGGATCTCCCTGTGGGATGAGGGACGAGCTCGGGAGGACTGTATGTCCCTTTTCTTTGAAAAAGGTCAGATATGTTTCTTTGACCTGGTCGCTGTTCATAGTCTCACCGATTTCTTGACTCCTTCCGTTTGATTTTAGGCCAAGCGGAGGAGGTATGTCAACGAAAGGTCATGGGGCTGGGGCTTCACGAAAAAACCGCGGTGCCATGCGGCACCGCGGTTTGGTTAACAACTCCCACCTCTCCCGGACAGGCGGAACCTCTCCGGGTGTAAAAGCACTCTGTTTTATAAGCACTCTCCAAATGTCAGAGAGGAGTATGCTCCCGGCTCTCCACGTGGAAACCTAGTTTCTTCAGCTCCTCCTCGAGCTTGCTTGTATCCTCGGTGTCCAGGTGGATGATGAGGTCCTTGCTCGCTGCCTCTGGTACGGCTATGGTGTGTGTTGCTTTTATCTTTAGCTTTTGGGCCTTTACCGTTTCCATAACCTTGCATATCTGCTCCGGGGTATCTGCTCCGTAAACGATGAAACGCTTCCCGGATTCGCCTATGCCAAGAAGGGGATTTAATATCTTGTAGAAGAAATCATTGGTGGTCAGTATCCCCACCAGTTTATCCTCTTCCATTACAGGCAATGCGCCCACAGCATGTTTTTGCGCGCTGGCCACCGCGGACTCCACGGTAGTGTCTGGGGCAACCGTTACCAGATCTTTCCTCATCACCTCTTTCACCGTCATCTTGGCTACGAGGTAATTTATTTCCCATATACTGAGGGAGGTGGCTGCGGAAGGGGAGGCCCTTTCGATTCCTCCCTTGGTTACAATACCAACCAGTTTCCCTTTGTCTACCACCGGCAAGCGCTCGACCTTATGCACATCCATGAGCTTCTTTGCCTCAAGTACCGGTGTGCTGCTTGGTATGGTCACCACGTTCGTCGTCATGGCGTCTTTTACCAGCATCTTTTACCCTCCTTTCTTACGGCATATAACGGTATGATACTTATAACATAAAATACTCTAGCTGTCCAGTGGTAGTTCGTGGATATCGGTGATGAAAACCCGGCGCACGTGTTGTATTTGGCCTCTGTGTATGTTTAAATCTGTGTGTGCTCAAAGACGGTATGTTTTACAAAGACAGAAGACAGCCTATGCTATTGACTATTTGCATAATGTGTGGTATGTTTCAGGTCAACCAAGTCCAATTTAGGTTAAATGATTTTTAAATATCTGAATCCTTGGGTGTGACTGGGGCTTGAGGTTGGCTGATATACAATAGGCCGGATGCTGGAGGAAAGTGGATGCAAACTGATGGACAAGTACGGTTGCGCATTGACGATGTATCACTGAGTTTTGGCGGGGTCAATGCACTAATTAATTTAAGCCTCGACGTGAAGGATAAAGAGATTCTGGCCATCATCGGACCAAATGGCGCTGGAAAGAGTGCCCTGCTTAACTGCATAAATGGGTTCTATAAGCCACAGAGCGGGCATATTTATTTTGATGGCCAGGAGATTACCAAGCTGCGACCTGATAAAGTGGCCAAACTCGGCCTGGCCCGAACCTTCCAGAATATAGAGCTGTATACGGGACTTAGCTCTCAGGATAACATCATGGCTGGCCGACACCTGCTTATGAAACAGAATTTCCTCGATGGCGGTCTCTATTTTGGAAGGGCTCACAGGGAGGAAGTCAGGCACCGTAGGATGATCGAGGATATTATTGATTTCTTAGAGGTGGAGTCAGTCAGGAAGAAGGTGGTGGGCTTCTTACCCTATGGGATGCGGAAGCGTATTGAGCTGGGAAGGGCACTGGCCCTGGAGCCAGATGTTTTGCTTCTTGATGAGCCTATGGCGGGCATGAACCTGGAAGAGAAGGAGGACATTTCCAGATTCATTATCGATGTCTTTGAGGGACAGGGAGAAACGTATCCAGATACTCCTGTCTTGCGGGATGGGGTGAGTTGCATAGTTTTTATCGAGCATGACATGGGAGCAGTGATGGATATAGCTGATAGAATAGTTGTCCTTGACTTTGGGCGAAAGATCGCCGAAGGTACTCCAGAAGAGGTCAGGGACAATCCCGAGGTCATAAAAGCATATTTGGGGGAGCAGCGGTGATGTTGTCGACAGTTAGTTCCATTCAGAGGGATGACAGGATGGATGGTGTAGATACGCTGCCTAAGTTGATAAAACATAACTATGAGAAATGGGGCAACCGCGTGGGGATGGTGAAAAAGGATTTTGGGATATGGCAGACGTATACATGGAAGGAATATTATGAAAAGGTAAAGTATTTTTCCTTGGGCTTAATGAGTCTTGGCCTGGAGCCGGGTGACCATGCTTGTATTATTGGGGATAATGAGCCGCAGTGGTTCTGGGCCGAGTTCGCTGTGCAGGCGGCAGGGGGGATCCCCAGCGGAATATTCGTTGACTCCATACCTTCAGAGGTGAAGTATATCGCTGAGCACGCCGATGCCAAGTTCGCTATAGCCAACGATCAGGAGCAAACGGACAAGTTTTTGGAGATCAAGGATGAATTGCCCTTGCTGAAGAAAATCATCTATTGGGATCCCAAAGGTCTGAAGAATTACGACGACCCCATCATTATGAGTTTTAACAAGGTTCTGGAATTGGGTAAAGAGTATGAAAAGGAGCATCCGGGGTTGTTTGAGCAGAAGGTGGGGGATGGGAAAGGGGAGGATGTTGCCTTCATTTACTATACCTCGGGGACCACCGGCTTGCCAAAAGGGGCTATCGTTACACACAAGTCTTTACTAACCACCGCTAAGGGATTTGTCAGCCAGTATCCGCTCAACGAAGATGACGCATTGATCTCCAATTTCCCGGCACCATGGGTTGGTGATAGTTTCTTCTCCACCATACCACATTTATTGACAGGGGCAAGGTTGTATGCCCCGGAGGAACCGGAGACGATCGCTGAGGACACGAGAGAGGCTGGCCCCACCTTCGTTTGCTATGGTCCCAGACAGTGGGAAGGCGTTGTTAGTGAAGTTCAAGTGAAAATGATTGATGCCAATCCCATAAAGAGAGCCTGTTACAAGTTGTTCATGCCAGTTGGGTATAAGCTCGCTGATATGAAGTTCCAGAAAAAGGAGCCCAATCTGTTTTGGAAGGCTTTGTATGCTGTAGCTGACCTTGCTCTGTTCCGGCCGCTCAAGGACAAGCTGGGCCTGGAGAAGGTCAAGTTTGCGGCTACCGGCAGCTCGGTCTTGAGTTTGGATGCCTTCCGGCTTCTTCACGCCATAGGCATCGAACTGAGACAGGTCTATGCGAGCACGGAGGCCGGATATATCTCCTCCCATACGAAAGGCGAGATTAAGTTTGAGAGTGTCGGATGTCCTGTTGCTGGAACCGAGCTCAGGTTGACTAACGAAGGCGAATTGCTTATCAGGAGCGATACGACATTCAACGAATATCACAAAGACCCTGAGAAGACCCGTGAGGTTATGGAGAATGGCTGGCTTCATACCGGGGACGCTGTCCATATCGACGAGGATGGGCATATCATATTCCTTGACCGGCTTCAGGATATGGGAGAATTAGCCAGTGGTGCACGGTATGCTCCTCAGTATATCGAGGGCAGAGTCAGGTTTAGTCCGTATATACAGGACGCTATAGTCATCGGCGGCAAAGACAAGAACTATGTCTCGGCGATTATAAACATCGATTTCAGCATGGTAAGTAAGTGGGCCGAGGACAATCATGTTGCCTATACGACATTCGTTGATTTGTCCCAGAAAAAAGAGGTTGCGGATCTGGTACGAAAGGACTTGATCAGGGTGAACAAACTCCTCCCGGAGGCATCGAGGCTCAGGAAATTTGTATTGCTGCACAAGGAATTCGACCCTGACGAGGCGGAGCTTACCCGGACAAGGAAGTTAAGGCGTGATTTTGTGGAGGATCGCTACAGGGATTTGATCGATGCAATGTACGGAGACAAAGAGGAGGTGAGAATGGAGACGCCGGTAACCTATAGGGATGGGCGGACGGGGGTGGTTACCACTGCCCTTAAGGTGAGAGATGTCGGAGGAGACGACTCATGAGCGAGCTTATTCAATTCTCCATCAGCGGTCTCAGTGTTGGGCTGATATATGCCCTGATTGCCCTGTCCTTTGTCATAATATGGAAGTCCAGTGATGTAGCTAATCTAGCCCTTGGTGAGCTGGTATGTCTCTTCGCGTGGATAACCTATGCGTTTGTAGTCCAGCTAGAACTCCATTATGCGCTTGGCATTATTCTCACAATTGTTTGTGCCGTGGCTGTAGGGTGGCTAATTGAGAGGTTTGCCCTTCGCCCATTGATTGCCCAGCCTATCCTATCCTTAATCGCTGTGACCCTCGGTTTAGCGTATTTTCTGCGCGGGGTGATGTGGTTCTTGTGGCCTGTGAGCGTTGGTGCTCTACCACCCCTCTTCCCTGGTGAGGCAGTCAGAGTTGGCGGAGCGGCACTTGGCCAGGAATATATCTGGGCCGGGGGCATCGCTTTACTTCTATTCATAGCCCTGGCTGCTTTCTATCGTTACCACAAGATGGGCATCGCCATGCGTGCCACTTCCGACGATCAGCTTGCGGTTCAGGCATGTGGTGTCCCAGTCACCAGCGTTTTCTCCAGCTCCTGGATGGTCGCATGTATTGTTGCTGCTATTGGTGGTATACTTATGGCCCAAATTGGGGGCATTAGCTACGGGCTGATTCACAGTGGTCTGGGGACGTTCTCCGTGGTCATACTTGGCGGATTGGATTCGTTCCTGGGTGCTATCATAGCCGGCCCGATCATAGGCCTGGCCCAGAACGTAGGCGGTGGGTATCTTTCCGCATATATATGGAAAGGTGTCAGCGACATCATCCCGTTTGTCATAATCCTTATCGTGTTGTTCATTAAGCCTTATGGGCTATTCGGTGAAGAAAGGATAGAGAGGATTTAGTCCAATGTTACCGTGTGGAACGCATAATTACTCTTATGAACAGGACATGGCCGTTTGCCGGACCAAAACCCACTGGTTCTGGTTGATCTTGCTTTTTGTCGTCGCCGGCACACTCCCGCTGTACATGAGCGGCAAGTGGGTGGGGGTTATAAACTACATCGGCATTACGATTATCGCTGCTACGGGCTTGAATATCCTCACCGGGTATTGTGGGCAGCTCTCTATCGGACATGTCGGCTTTATGGCTGTTGGGGCCTATACGAGTGCTATACTGACCGGGACATTTGGGATTCCATTCATAGGGGCGCTTATCTGCTCTGGGATTATGGCCGGAATAGTGGGGCTCATTTTCGGCGTGCCTTCCCTCAGAGTGAAAGGTTTCTATCTGGCAATTGCGACTCTGGCTGCTCAGTTTATCATAATTTGGGTTATCGGGCACTGGACCTCGGTAACGGGAGGATTCACCGGCAAAGAAGTGCCATTTGCCTCGATCGGTGGTTTTGTCTTCGGGAGTGACTTTAGCTTTTACTATCTCGTTATGGGCATAGTGGCTATCTCCGTGTTCTTTGCGTTGAACCTGAAGAGGACGAGGGTAGGGAGAGCGTTTGTAGCTGTACGCGACAATGACCTTGCGGCGGAGGTCATGGGAGTTAATCTGTTCTTCTACAAACTTCTCGCTTTCTTTATCGGATGCTTTTTTGCGGGAATAGCCGGTTCCTTGTATGCTCATTGGATGGGATTTATCAATCCGGAACAATATGGATTCCTGGAATCTATACTGTTTGTAGGGATAGTCATCATCGGGGGGCTCGGCACTGCTCTCGGTCCGGTACTTGGCGCGGCTTTTATCCGGCTCCTGGATCAAGGAATGATATATGTGTATCCGGCGTTGGAAGGTGCGTTCCCGGAGCTACCACGAGGGTTTACCACTGGCGTAGCTCCTATGCTATTTGGGCTCATAATTGTATTGTTTTTGATATTTGAGCCCCGAGGTATGGCACATAGATGGGGCTTGCTGAAGGCCTCGTACAGGCTCTGGCCTTTCTCTTACTAGGCGCTTTTATAGATTCAAACGAAAGGGGGTGGGAATCTCGAATAAGAGAACAAGCAAGTCATGCGAAGGAAAAATTATGGAAAAGGAGGTAATGATGAGGACTAGGGGATTATTGAGACTTGTAGGGATTATTGGGACGGCTCTCGTGGTATTGGGTCTGTTGCTCAGTATGGCATGTACGGCTCCACCCGGTGAGCCAACGGGGACGGAGACCGCGGCTCCTGAGGACCAGCCGCTGAAGTTCGGGGCTGAAATCTGCTGGACAGGTGTAGCAGCGGAGAAATGTCAGCCCATGGGCGATGGATTGTTGGACAGTATTAAGTATATCAATGAGGAGAAGGGGGGCGTTCAGGGCCACCCGATAGAGGTCGTGGACCGTGACAGTGGCTATGATACATCCAAGATGGCTACTATCGCCAGGGGATGGATAGATGAAGGTATGCCGCTCTTCACCACCTGCTCATCCAAGATGATGGAATCGGCCATGGCGATTAGCAACCGTGCAGGCATGCCGGGGATTTGCGACTTCTGCTCTACCAAGTGTGTCCATCCGCCGAAGCACGTCTACGCCCAATCCCCGGGCTATGGTGACGAGACTTTGGCCTTCCTCGAGCACTTTAAGAATAACATTTGGGATGGTGACGGGACGATAAAGCTGGCTCTTCATATACTGAATAACCCGACGGGATATGGGGCACAGATGGCATGCCGTGCCAAGGCCGAGGAGATGGGCTATGAGGTTGTGGCCGTTGAGGAGCACAAGGCCGAAACGATGTCGGAGATGGAAACCCTGACCCGGATTGAAGAGGAAAATCCTGATGTGCTCTTCATTTCCAGTACGCCAGCACCAACCTCGGTGATACTCAAGAATGCTAAGGACCAGGGAATTGATATTCCTATCGGCATGGCCCATGCTAGTTTTGTCCCCGATGTTCTGATGGAGATGGCTGGTGCCGACGTTCTCGAAGGTATATACGGAGTCTATCCGACGGCTGCTTTTGACACCCCGGAGTCAGATGCCCCGGGAATAGCAAAGGTCAAGGAATATAGCTCCGAGTATAGCAAGGAGTACTACGAGTCGGAGAGCCTTGACTATCTCTGCCACTGGGCACATGGGCTTGTGGTCTACAAGATATTTGAGACAGCTATGGAGAATGCAAGCTACGAGGAGATAATGGAAGGGCCCAAAGAACAGAGGTGGAAGACCATCGAGGAAGAAGGGATCAAGAAACTGGAAACCTACGATATGGAGGGTCTGACGGGCCCCTTGACCGCTCCCACTGAGAAGGACCACCGGCTCATAAAGGCAGTAAAACTTTATCAGATACAGGAGGGCGAGAAGGTTTTGCTTGCTGAACCGGAGGCTCCGCTAGTGCCTTACGAGGAATACGAGTGGTTCGAGTAGGAGCGGTCTCCAGACCGCGATAAGGTCTGCTCTGGAGGTTTGATAAATCAATGATTTCCCCGACCCCGCTAATAGCGGGGTCGGGGGAGGGATGGGGTATGCTTCGGCTAAATAACATAGAGGTTACCTATCTGAACGTGATCCGGGTGCTTCACGGCGTTTCGCTTGAGGTAGCGGATGGTCAGGTGTTTGCCCTCCTCGGGGCGAATGGCGCCGGTAAGACCACTACCCTTAAAGCCATATCGGGGCTGCTTCATGTTGAGGAGGGCAAGGTAACCGATGGCAGCATCGAGTGGAATGGCCATAGGATAGACACGAGAAGTGCTCAGGCCATATCCAAACTGGGGATTGTCCAGGCTTTGGAGGGAAGAAGGGTTTTTGAGCATGAAAGTACGGAGGAGAATCTCCTCGTCGGCGCCCACAATCAGGACCGTGGTACCGCTAAACGGGGCCTTGAGATGGTCTATCATTATTTCCCCCGTCTTAAAGACCTTCGCCACAACACCGCCGGCTACCTCTCCGGCGGCGAGCAGCAGATGCTTGTCATTGGCCGGGCGATGATGGCTTTCCCTAAGCTGATGCTACTGGATGAGCCATCGCTGGGGCTTGCGCCGCTCCTGGTGGAGGAGATCTACAACATCATAAATCAATTCAATAAGGAGATGAAGACCTCGATCTTGCTTGTTGAGCAGAATGTGAGGGTAGCTCTGGAGGTGGCGGACTACGGCTATGTCATGGAAAATGGGCGGGTAGTTCTTGATGGAAGTGCCGAATTCCTAAAAAACAACGAGGATGTAAAAGAGTTCTTCATGGGCCTATCGGCAGTGGGGCAGAAAAAGAGCTACAGGGAGGTAAAGCACTACAAGAGACGGAAGAGGTGGCTATGATGTCAGAAGAAATGGTAAACGAGTTTTTCGATGGACTGGAGACAATGTCTCCCGAGCAGAGAGAAAAATACCAAAACCAGAAGGTGAAGGAAGTCGTAGGGAATGCCTACCAGAATGCTCCGACGGTAAAGGAGCTCTTCGACCAGGTCGGCGTTAATCCTGCCGATATCACAAGCGTTGAGGACCTGGAAAAGGTGCCAATTGTGAGGAAGACTGACCTGATAGAATGGCAAAGGTCAAGACCGCCCTATGGAGGCTTTCTTACCGTGCCGCCTGAGGAAGTTGAACGGGTGTTTGTCACTCCGGGTCCTGTTTACGGTCCTCACCATACTGAGGAGATCAGTTGGTTTGGTAAGACGATCTATGCGGCCGGATTCAGAGAGGGAGATATGGTGATAAACACGGCTACGTATCACATGTCTCCGGCTGGCATCCTCTTCCATGAGGGGATAAGGGCCTGCGGGGCAACGGCTATACCTGCGGGTGTGGGTAGTACCGATGCACAGATCAAGACCATGCTCGACCTGAAGGTTAATGGATATGTCGGCATGCCCAGCTTCCTGATGACGATTATCCAGAGGGCTGAGGAGATGGGTCATGATTTCCGTCGAGATTTCTCCCTTGAGCGTGCATGGTTCACCGGCGAGATGCTTCCTCCCTCTTTGAGGGAAAGCCTGGAGGGTGACTATGGGATTGATACTTTTCAGTGTTATTCGGTTACTGAGACGGGCGGTGTTAATGCTTATGAATGCAGCCAGAAATCGGGTATGCATTTGATGGATGAGCACATAATAGAGATAGTTGACCATGAGACAGGTAAACAGCTCGTCCCGGGTGAGGTAGGGGAAATTGTCATAACACCGATTCATAACAAGAGTTGGGGGCTAATTCGCTTTGGTACAGGGGACATGTCCTCCTATATTACCGATCCTTGTCCATGTGGACGGACTTCAAGTCGCTTAACCGGTATCGCCGGCAGGATTGGGGATGCCGTGAAGGTGCGAGGCATGTTTGTCGTGGCAAAACAGGCAGAAGGAGTATTCAACAGCTTCAATGAGATATCCAAATGTCAAATATCGGTTGGGCGTGAGGGGCAAAGGGATACGACGTGCTTGAAGGTCGAGCTTAAGGATGAAGGCATAGACAGAGATAATCTGGCGGAACGCCTGAGTCGAAGGTTCCAGGAAGGATGTCGAGTCAAGGCGGATAGAATCGACTTTGTGGAGAGAGGGGCAATTCCCGAGGAACATAAGACGATAGTTGATGAACGAACTTGGGACTAATTAGGATAAGGGATAGGCGTGAGAGCGGTATTTGTTTGCGGGTATTATTTTTCTCCTGTATACTATAGGTAGTGATTTGAACAAGGTTATCACTTCCAATGGCAAACCTCCTTTGGATTTCCCCGGTAAAGGTTTCTTCAGGGCAAGGTGCTCGAGGTATTGGATGACCGGAGTTCAGTTCACAATTTCCAAGAAAGGAGGTCATCCAATGAGTTTCGTTGACAGGGAATTGCAGTGTATAGACTGTGGGGCAACCTTTACCTTCAGCGCCAATGAACAAGAGTTCTTTGCTGGCAAGGGTTTTGAGAACGACCCCAAGCGCTGTCCGGACTGCAGGGCTGCCAAGAAGAGGGAGCGTCGTGGTGATAGCTTTGGTTCTCGCAGGCAGATGTATCCGGCTGTATGCGCAAACTGTGGCGTTGAGACTGAAGTGCCGTTCGAGCCCCGCCAGGGCAGACCCGTCTATTGCAGCCAGTGCTATCAGAGCATGGGCGCTGGAAGCAGGAGATAGCTTTTCCAACGCGAAGGAAATCAAGAGGGAGGCCCGGGAAAGAAATGTCCGGCCTCCCTCTTGTATATTAACTATTTTGATGATAATCTCGGGGGGCCCGTAGCGGGCAAATGCAGACTCCCTTGTGAGGCCGCGAAGAGCGCAGTCTGTCCGCAATATAGTTGAGAGGAGGCTATCCATGAGCTCTAAAGTGTATGTCGGAAACGTGAGCTACGACGCGATGGAAGGCGAGATTGAGGACCTTTTTTCTGAGGTGGGGCAGATAGTTGAGGTGTTCTTACCAGTGGATCGTGCTACCGGGCGTCCGAGAGGGTTTGCCTTTGTTGAGTTTGGTGATGAGGAGGCTGTAGCGAAGGCCATTGAGAAATTTGACGGCCATGAGCTGAATGGACGGGCTCTTCGTGTCAGCGAAGCGGAGGACAAGCAGCCCAGCCCCTCAAAGTTTTCTTCTGGATCGGGAAAGCTCAAAGGTTCAAAGAAATCCGGCAAGCCAAAGGGCAGCCGCCGTAACGTTCGTGCAAAGAAGCGTGGCTACTAAGGGGATCCGTTTTGGTGAGCCCTTGAACGGTATGATATAATTAGGATTACTAGGGTGGATTTTGCTTTGTCTGGGCATAACTCCTACAACACAACAGGAAAATGGCAGGTGAGGGAACCTGCCCGGGAAGAACATGTTAAATCTACTTCTGTGAAGTAAAGGCATGTGATACCACTTTTTACATCTAATCTCCCGCTGAGCATAAGCGTTGAAAGGCCCCTCTTTTAATAAGCAAAGTTATTGTAATCGTGGCTTCCAGGAAACAAACGGAGCTGCGTTGCAAAGAATGAATACACCTGAAGACGAAGAAGACACGGAACACTCTAAGGTGAGCAGGCCCTCTGTTGCCATTGAGACGATAGGGTGTAAGCTCAATCAGGCAGAGAGTGAGTCACTGGCACGAGGATTCGTGCAGGCTGGATTCAACGTCGTTTCTCCATACGATCTCCCCGATGTATATATCCTCAATACCTGTACCGTTACCCACGTTGCTGACCGAAAGTGTCGGCAGCGTTTGCGTTTCTTTCGCCGATTAAACCCTGATGCTTTAATTGTGGCGCTGGGATGCTACGTGGACCGGGACCCTCGGTTGGACCATGTGGAAGCGGGCGATAGCCACTTCTGGCGAATTGGAAATGATGGTAAACATTCCGTGGTGGAAATGCTCGCAAATCGTTTTCACGATTCAATCGATGGGTCTTGTGGACTTGGTGAGGAGCGTGCTCCATCACGAACGCGCTCGCTAGTTAGAATCCAGGAAGGGTGTAACCAGCAATGCTCGTACTGCATTGTGCCCTCGGTGAGGGGTAGAGAGCGCAGTGTGCCAGAGTCACGGGTTGTGGATGAGGTGAAGGCCAGGGTGAGCGAAGGATATAACGAAGTTATCCTCACCGGGACCAGAGTCGGTACTTACGAAGGGGATGGAGGTCTGGAAGGACTGATAAGGCGTATTCTTGAGGAAACCAGCATGCCGAGGATTAGGCTTTCCTCTCTTCAGCCTCAGGAGCTGTCCAGTTCCCTGTTGGATCTCTGGGAAGATAATCGGTTGTGTCGGCATCTGCATTTGGCCCTCCAGAGCGGCAGTGATTCCGTGCTCAAGCGCATGGGTAGAGGATACTCGATCCCTCAGTACAGGGAGACCGTGAACTGGATCAGGGACGCTTTCCCCGATATGGCTATTACTACGGATGTGGTTGTGGGTTTTCCAGGCGAGAGCGAGGAGGAATTCGAGGAGAGCTATCGTTTCTGCGATGAGATAGGGTTTGCAAGATTGCATGTTTTTCCATATTCTGTCAGGCCTGGTACCAGAGCAGCGCGAATGGATGGCAAGGTCTCCGAGAAAGTAAAAAAGGGCCGGGTTAAGCAGATGCTGGATCTGGCCGGACGCAGTGCGCGTGATTTCCGGCGAAGTTTCTCAGGAACTGTGCGCCCCGTTTTATGGGAGGAACGGAATAGTAATGGCTGCTGGATCGGTTATACCGATAACTACATAAAGGTAAAAACTGGAAGCGAATGCTATCTGGGCAATTGTCTAACGGATACAGTTTTGGGCGAAGATTGTCAGGATAGTCTGTGGGGCAGGTTAGCATACAAACTTCAACCTTCAGTGATTAGCGAGAATTGGCCATTTGGCCAAAGGAGGGTGAGCAAAGATGATTGAAAGCATCAACATGGTCTACCTGATTGTTTTCATAATCTGTCTGCTGGTTTCCGCGTTCTTCTCCAGCTCGGAGACGGCTTTCACCTCCCTTCAGAAGGTGCGTCTCAAGCATCTGGTGAGCAGCGGAGTCTCAGGGGCTGACGCAGTAGCGAAGGTGACCGAGAGGCCGGAAAAACTCCTGACCACCGTGCTTGTGGGCAATAACTTCGTCAATACTGCTGCTTCAGCGTTGGGTACTATAATAATTGTGACCTTTCTGGGCGATGAGTACGGGGTCATTGTGGCAACTGTTGTTGTGACGTTTCTGTTGTTGATTTTCAGTGAGATCGGGCCCAAGACCATGGCCACCAAAATGGGGGAGCGAATGGCTTTACTGTACATCTGTCCCATAAAGGCGATAGTTTGGATTCTTTCTCCCTTTACATATATTCTCTCAGGCATTGGCACAGGCATCGCTAGAGTAGTGGGAGGGGATGCAGTGGCCCAGAATGTTATAACGGAGCAGGAAATCCGGGATGTGATCTCCATAGGGCATGAGGACGGTGCCGTGGAGGAAGATGAGGCTGAGATGATGAAGCGGGTCTCCGTGTTTGGGGACCGGCACGTGGGTGAGATCATGACCCCACGCACGGACGTAATATGGGTGGAAAAGGGCACAACGGTAAAGGAGTTCATGCCTGTCTATGCGGAGTCGCCGCATTCCCGCTTCCCGGTTTATGAGGAGACAGTGGATAACGTGAGTGGCATCATTTGGATAAAGGACGTTCTCCTCGCCCATGCGCAAGGTGAGCTGGTGGAGGATGCCTCTGTAACCGATCTCTCCAGGCAGGCTTATTTTGTGCCGGAATCCAAAACTGTGGGGCAGCTCTTTAGCGAGATGCAAGACCAGATGAGGGAAATCGCGGTGGTCGTCGACGAATACGGTGGCACAGCGGGGCTTGTCACAATGGAGCAGCTACTGGAAGAGATTGTGGGAGAGCTTGGTGATGAACTGGCAGCGGGAGAGAAACGGGTTGAGACCATCGGCTTGAACACCTACCAGGTCGACGGCGGGATGAAGATCGACCAGGCGAATGAGGAGCTGGGGCTTGACCTGCCCAAGGATGACTACGAGACGGTGGCGGGCTTTATCCTCAGCGAACTGGGATGTATACCTGCTGAGGGCGAGCAGCTGAAATATGGAGAGACAACGTTCACTGTTACGGAGATGAAAGGGGTTAAGATTGAAAAAGTCCTCATTATCAAGGAATGAGTCGCAGCGGCTCTGTGTAACATTTGGCCGTGGTGAAGAGGTAAAATACATCTCCCATCTGGATATTATGCGTCTCTGGGTGAGGGCACTTCGCCGGGCTGGTATGCCGCTTTCATACTCGGAGGGATTCAATCCACGTCCCAGGATTGCCATAGCGGCTCCGCTCGCTGTCGGTGTCATGAGTGAGGGTGAGTTACTGGAAATCTTCATGGAAAGGCGAGCCTCGTGTGATTTCTTCGCCAGGGCAATGGGCAAACAGTTGCCTGACGGTATTCAGATATTTGATGTTAAGGAAATCTGGCCAGGGCTACCATCCCTTCAATCGCAGGTCCGTTTCGCCGAGTATAAAGTCGAGCTCGAGTCGGAGAGGGGGCCGAACGAGGTGGCTGAAGCGGTACGCTCGCTTTTGGGAAAGGAGAACCTGCCATGGCAGCATTCCAGGGGCAAGGAGGTTCGCCACTACGATCTGCGTGCCCTCATCGAGGACATTTGGATAGCGGACAAGGATGGGGCCAGATATACGCTTGGAATGAAGCTCCGCAACGATTCCAGAGGGTCAGGCAGGCCGGAGCAAGTGGCCCTGGCCCTTGGCTTCTCTGAGCCACCGACATCGATTTGCCGGACCAGGATTATTTTGGGGACCAACGGGCAATAATGTCCGACATCGAGAAGCGAATTCCTCAAGTAGTTCGTCGTTTCCTGCTTGACAACGCTCCCACTGAGGGCTCCCGACCGCTGGTGGTGGGGGTGTCGGGTGGGGCGGATTCCGTGTGTCTTTTACATGTTCTTTTTTCGCTTAAGGACGAGCTCGGACTGAAGCTGCACGTGGCGCATCTTAATCACGGGCTGCGGGGTGGGGAGGCTGATGCTGATGCCGAGTATGTTGCCTCTCTGGCCCAACGGCTCGGTCTTCCTGCCACCATCGAGAGCCGGGATGTTGAGGGTTACAGGATTGAGAATCGATGTTCGCTGGAGGAGGCGGCTCGGGAGGTGCGCTACAGGTTTTTCGCCGAAGTAGCCCAGTCACTTGGTACCGATGCTGTGATGCTCGGGCACACCGCTGATGACCAGGCCGAGACAATCCTCTTGCATCTTATTCGAGGGACGGGACTCTCGGGGCTAGAGGGCATGCGACCGGTTTCACATTGGCAGCTGCCGTCCGGTACTCAGCTTAACTTGATTCGCCCCCTCCTGGAGGTGAATCGCGAGGATACCCAGGCTTATTGTGCTATCCGGGAGCTTTATCCCCGGGTTGATTCCTCGAATGTCTCCCTCCAACATCTGCGGAACCGCATTCGTTACGAGCTCCTGCCGAAGCTTGAGGAATATAACCCTGGTATTCGTGAGTCTCTTTCCCGTTGCGCCCGCACGGTTGCAGATGATGTCGCGTATCTGGATGACGAGGTTTCGCGCATCTGGAGTTCGGTAGTAGAAGAGATGCCTAGGGGTATGGCTCTCGACAACGAAGCGTTTTCTGCGCTTCCTGCCTCGCTTAAGAGGCACCTTTTGCGTGCTGCGTTGGGTTGGCTTTCGGGAACACCGCGCGATATTGAGCTGGTCCACATTGAAATCTTGATTGAGGTCTTGGAAAGGCCTGCGGGGAAAAGCCTTTCCCTTCCCCACGGACTGACATTCTACGGTGGCTATGAGAAGAGTATTATTACGACCGGGGAGAGTGTCCCCTGCCCCTTGCCTTCTATTGAGGGAAAGAACGCTTTGAGCATCCCGGGTGAGACGGTGTTCTCGGGCTGGAAGGTAAGGGTAGAGATTCATGAGGAATGGAGTGAGTCTGCAGATACCGATTACAAAGTCTGCCTGGACTTCGACCGTGTGGGCTCGGAGCTTTTTGTAAGGACCCGGAGGCCCGGCGATCGGTTTCAGCCTTTGGGTATGAGCGATACCAAGAAGCTTCAGGATTTTATGGTCGATGCCAAGATACCGCAATCTTGTCGGGATCGGGTCCCGCTTGTCTGTTGTGGGGAGTGGATTGTGTGGGTGGTGGGGTGGCGCATCGATCACCGTGCAAGGGTTACCGAATCAACCAAAAGAGTCCTGGAGGTCGAGTTTGAGAGGGATTAGGGACTCCGTGATATACTGGTAAATAAACCCGACATACAAATGTGGTAGTATTAATTATATATTCCCACGGCTGTACTGACATTGAAAGAGTTAAATCTTATGGAGGATACAAAAGCATTCTATGGGAAGGGAAGATAGCACACTAACAATCGCTTTTGAAAGCTCGCGGCTCAGCTACAGCAATCAGGAGGTTGACCTTTACAACTCAGGGATCAATCAGATTCTGAGTGTGGCTGCTGTGCGTGGCCATTTGCTATATCATTTCAGCATGGAAGACCTTTACGTTCACGAGGATGTGCCTTATGCCAGGGCGTCCGTTCTCTCTTTACCTGACTCGTGGTACTCGGATCCCTTGGAAGCCCACGTGCTCCTTAAGAAGATAGATGAGAGGCCATTGCCTCTCCGAGACGTTGACCTGTGTTTTTTCCGTGCGGATGATGTGAGGAACGCTGACACACCAAACCTCGATATCCTTCGCACCGTTGAGGAGCATGGTACCCTCATAGAGAATATCGACGTAACCCTCTCTACGTGTGACAAGTATGAGATCGCCAGACGTGTTCCTGATGTGCCACAGCCGGTTACCTTTGCCGCGAGTTCTTTGGATGAGGCGATGGAAGCTATCAGTAAACTACCCAACAGGGGAGGCTATTTCGTCTTGAAGGATAGATTCGGATATGGATGCGGGCATGGAGTGCACAGGATCGAATTCGCGGACCCGGAACTGTTGGAAGTAGTCAATATGTATCTCGAAGCATATGACAAAATAATACTGGGGGAATACTGCCCCGAGATCGCTGAAGGGGACATTGTTGTCACTTTCTTTGACGGGGAGCTTGTTGCTCCTATGCGCCGGGAGGCTAGTTTTGGCGAGTGGAAGACCAACTACAGTTTGGGAGCAACGCAGAACCCGCATATGCTGAGTCCTGAGCATGAGGAGATCGCGCGCACTGTCCAGCGGGCATTTTCCGACTGCCGGTTCATGTCTGTGGATATGCTTCTTTCCGGCAAGGTGATGGAGGTCAATGCCTTTCCGGGAGGAAGAGGGCTGCTGGACCTCTATGGTATCTCGGTCGGGAATATGATAATAGACCGTCTGGAGGACGAACTGCTGGGTTTGGCGAGGGCGCCAGCCTCTATTGCCAGGTCTTTGGTAAGCGAGTCGACCTCCCGGTGGGATGATATTGATGCCCTTTACGAAGGATTTGAAGAGTCGGTTGAGACGCTGGACGTTTTCAGTTATGACGGGTATACCCTTTCCACAAAAGAGCTAGTCGAATTTCGCCCCGGGAATCTTGACTTTATCCTGTCCATTCCCCATGCCGGTGTTCTGGTGCCCACTGACTTCGCTGAACATTTCGAGCTTGACACAAGCTCTCTGGTGGAGATCGACCTCTTCAGTGATGTCATCTTCGAGGCCCTTGGAGGTGCTCAGGTTATCTCCAGGTTGGCACCTTTTTTCGTGGATATGAACAGGGAACGGGAAGGATCGAAAGGGAAGCAAATCCCCAAGCACCTCAAGAATCCCGCAACCGAGTACTACACTGTCCAGGATGAACCGATTCTGCAGGAACCATATTCGGCATCCGAGGAAGAAAAGGTCATCAAATACTATGATCTCTATCATGAGATGTTGTCCACGCTTATTGAGCGTATGAAGCGCGAGCGCGGGTATGCCCTGATAATTGATGGTCACTCTATGATGTCTACCGGGCTCGGGCGCGTGCATGATACGGGGCAGGAACGGGATAATTTTGTGCTGGGAACACTCGGCGGGACTTCGGCCTGCGAGGGAATCGTTTCCGCATTCGGCAGTTCGCTTAAACAGGGTACGGAGTCACATGGCTTAAGCTTGACCTTTGCCAAGGATGACCCCTATTCTGGTGGTTTCATAACTCGAAAACATCACGATCCCAAGAACAACGTGCATGTTATTCAGGTTGAGGTTACGATGGGCACATACATGTATGAGCCCGTTGATGAGGACGTCGTCAGGCGGTATGCTCTGAAGCAGCCTCGTGTTACTATCGTTCAGGACATTCTTCGCAATGCTGTGAGATCTGCCTGTGAAATGGCAGAGCGAGTCTATTTGAGGTGAGTTAAGGATGTTTCATAAAATAAGCATAAGCACGCGGTCAAAGGTAGAACTCCAGGATATCACCCGGGATGTTCAAGGGCTTGTGACGTCAGCAGCTGTCGACAGTGGCATGTGCTATGTGTTTGTACCACACACCACTGCTGGGGTGCTAATCAACGAACATGCTGATCCCAGCGTGGCTGAGGATATAGCTGCTCAACTTGAGGTTCTGGCACCGCAGCATGCCAAATATCGCCATCTTGAAGGGAATGCTCCTGGTCACATTAAGACCAGTCTGGTGGGCAGCTCGGAGACGCTGTTTATCGAAAGCGGCAAGCTTGTCTTGGGCACATGGCAGGGTATCTTCTTCTGTGAGTTCGATGGCCCGAGAAACCGAACTGCTATGGTTAAAATCGTTCCAGACGGCTAGTAATCGTCCTCTTCGTCATCATCTCCGGGATTCTGCTCCCATATCGGGGTGGTGAACTGGTCGATGTACTTGGCTGTGGCCTCCTGGGACAGGGCTTTTAGCCTTTGGGCTGTTTCCTTTGCTTCGTTAGCGATATCGGAGAGGTCAAGATCCAGCCCGAGCATTTTTGTCAATACCTGCAAAACGGCATATGAGGCCATAGGATTGGGAAGCTCAGCGGCGTACTGGGGCGTCTCACCCAGAAGACAGATTCCATCCATCCCCTTTTCCTTTACTGCTCCGAGCATTAGTCCGTTGAGCCCTCGAATCTGAAACGTCCCTGTAAAGGTGACATCATAGCGCTTCAACTCTTTTATCAATCTGCTATTGGTCGCTGCTGTCCAGACACGTGAGGTTTCCACGCTGTATTGGACGAGAGCAGCAGCCGCGGTATAGACCCTCTTTACCTTGAACCTTTGAGCGACGTTCAGAACTGCATGAGCCAGGTCGTACTGATGCTGGTCTGGCGGGGCTTCACCAATGAAAATGATAATGTCTCTTTTGCCCTTTGGGGTCTTGACGAAATAGAACTTACTTTCCGGGAAGACAGGTACTTGCGCAAGGTTGTTTTGAACCAGTATACCCAGTGGGGTAAAGAAATCCATAGGATCGACGCTAGCGAATTCGGTTGCTCTTAACCTCTCTTGAAGGTAGCGTGCTACCTCAAGTGCTACATTGCTTACTCCGGGCCAGGCTGCAATCATCACAGGTCTCTTGAGCTTGGGATAACGTGTTATGTTAACGGGTTGTTTCATGGGTCACCTCCGCTGGTTTTGGTCTCAGTCTAGCTCCATCACTTGCTGCTTGAGCTGCTCCATTGCCTTGTCATATTCAGTGTCGATTTGCCGCAGAATCTGGCGCCACTTATCCTGAAATTCCGTGTACTGCTCAACATTGACCTTCATCCCGCCGGCACCCCCCTTTTGCTGGGCGGCCTGATTCACTGCCTGTTCGAATTGCGATTTCAATTGATCATAGTTCTGCTGCCTTGTCTGCATGTAATAGCTTGTGAGATTCTGTAGTTGCGCTTTGGCCTGGTTGACGGCGCTCTTGTTCTTTTTTAGCATGGCTAACTTTTGAAATAATTCCTCGTTTTTCGCTGTGCCACCTTCATTCCTCAAGGTCAGATTCTGAAGGAGTATGGATTCCACTGCTTTGATGACTTGCTTTCTCGCATCGCCCTCATAGCGGGCTAACTCACTTTCCACGTTGAACTCGGGGTCCCGTAATACAGCAGCTGCAATTCGCTCCCCCTCCGAACGATATCCTATCTCCTTTAACTTGCTTTCTGGTACCTCTATTTGGTCTGCCCTCTCCATAGCCCTGTCAAGGGCACTCTTTGCAAAACCTTCATTCATTTCTTTCACCCCCTCTTATCGTGTCTATTGCCATGTCCACCATTTGTTGACGGTGAAATTAAACGCCGTAGCTGCCATTATACCAAAAATCTCCGACACCATATAGTATACTCCTAATGCCTCTGTGAACAAAGCGAGTACTCCCATATTAAGGGCTAGGCCAAGCAGACTCACCATATTGAATTTCCCGATGCGTGAGATCACGGACTTTGGCATGGATGTTCTTCTGTCCCTAAAGGTCCAGGTCTCGTTCCAGAGGAAGTTGTTCAGGATTGATGCTTCAATAGCGATTGCAGCGGATAACAGGTAGAAGAGTCCAAAAACCTCAGTTATTAGTGCGAGCAACCCCATGTTGACGAGTACACCGCTGCCACCGACAACCAGGTATTTTATAAATCTCTCCGTCTCTCGTTCCTTGCGTATCAGGCGGAGAAGGTGCCGTGCATAATTGATTTGCTCAGCGGTATTGAAGCAGCTTGTCCCCTTCTCTCGTTCTTTGAATATGTAGGGGACTTCCACCATGGAGTTGTACCTACCTTTGACCAGAATCTCCAATAGAATCTTGTATCCGATAGGGTTCAATTCGATGTCTTCGATCACCTTGCTTTTGAACAGGAAGAAGCCTGAAAGGGGATCTTTCATCGATCTTATCTTGGCAAAGAGGAATTGCGGGATAACCTTTGCGAAGCGGGAGATCACCTTCCGTGTGAATGTCCACCCCTCCACCC